>JABJHA010000015.1 GCA_018662005.1 Rhodospirillaceae bacterium
CAGCATCAACGCTGAACGAACCGTAAGTTCCCGGCGCGTCAGTCTGGGCCGTAAACACGCCCTCACCCGCATCGGCGTCCGTGATGTTGAGCTGGCCGCTGGCCGTCAGGTCGGTGTCCTCGGTGACCGCGAAGTCATCAGTGGCAGCCGAACCGGTGATCACTGGCGCGTCGTTGGTGCCGGTCACGGTGATTGTCGCTGTCGCTGTATCCGTACCGCCCTGGCCATCATCAACCGTATAGTCGAAACTCACTTCACGGGTATCACCGACGCCCAGATCCTGGAAATCGGCGCCTGGATCAAAACTGAAGGTGCCATCCGCATTAACCGTCACCGAGCCTTCGGAAGGCTGGTCAGCCGTATAGGTCAAGGTATCGCCATCAGCATCGGCACCCTCGAACGAGAAGGTCTGAGCCAGACCATCTTCTTCCGCACCACCCTTTAAATCGGTAGCCGTGGGGTCAGTATTGACATCCACAATATTGATCGTAGAAGTCGCAGATTGGGTCGTCGTTAACGTACCGTCACTAACATCATAAGAAATCGTGACCGGGCCACTGGTCCCTGCGGCGGGAGCGTATTCAAAATTGCCATCCTCGTTGGCAGCTACAGAAACCCCATCGATGGTCAGGTTGGAAACGCTGAGGTCACCGGTCAGGTTGTCAACATCCGTGGCGCCTTCAATAAGGTCAGAAGCCTGGATGGTGATTGAGCCATTTTCATCGACGCTGAAAGTATCGCCACCAGCAGAACCAATGACCGGCGCATCGTTTACAGCATTGACGGTAACGGCAATGGACTGTGGTTCGGACGTCGCCGTATCGCCACTGGGATTTGTCGAGGTTGCGGTAACACTGACCGAGAAGTCTTCATTGGAGTCAGTTCCAGGTGTAACCGTCAAATTTGTCAGTTGATCGGGACTCAAGGTCCAACTACCGTCGGAATTTGCTTCTCCGGCTGAAAGTTTCGCATCAGTTGGGACGCCGGTAATGTTGACGCTAACCACATCATTGCCACCTGGGTCGGCAATAGCAGCTGTCACATCAAGAGCGATAGCTGTGTCTTCGTCGCCACGGCTGTCAGTCGTGTCCACAGTAGGGGTATCAGCCGTTTGATTAATGATTCTGGTGGCCTCGGCTTCAGCGGCAGCGGTATCTGCGGCGGCCTGTGCGGCAGCGGCATCTGCGGCGGCCTGTGCGGAAGCAGCGGCAGCGGCGTCAGCGGCAGCCTGGGCGGCGGCATCGGCGGCGGCCTGGGCGGCGGCTTCGGCAGCGACGGCGGCGGCATCGGCGGCAGCCTGGGCGGCAGCATCGGCGGCAGCTTGAGCGGCGGCAGCGGCGGCGGCAGCGGCGGCGGCAGCGGTATCTGCGGCGGCATCAGTGGCGGTTGTATCAATGAAACCGGTTTGTTCTGTGGTATCTTCATCACCGGCAGCGGTTTCAAAATCATTCAGGTCGGAACCGTCAAGGGCCGCCTGATCAGCGGCCGACAGATCTTCGTCATCAGAGGAGGCGACAGCGATAGAAAGCTCTTCTTCCTGGAACTCGCCGCCAGCTGCGGTATCAAAATTAGCCAAATCCTCTGCTGATTCCTGACCCTGAGCTTCGCCCACACCCTGAGCATCTGTTGGGTCATCAGCCGTAGCGAGTTCTTCCTCGAAGACGCCTTCTTCGGAAAGCTCTTCGGAACCCAGTTCCTCGGCCCCAAGTTCTTCTGTCGCAACTTCCGATACGACTTCGGCCTGAGCCAATTCTTCCTCGGATACTTCACCAGCAGCGGTCTCGAAGTCGGCCAGTTCTTCATCGCCGAGTTCGGCAACGGCCAGATCTTCAACAGCCAAATCTTCTTCTGTCGCACCTTCTTCAGCGGCAAGTTCTTCATCAGAAACCGTACCTTCTTCAGAGGCCAGCTCTTCCTCGTCACCGGCAGCCGTCTCGAATTCAGCCAACTCTTCATCGGTCGCGCCTTCTTCTTCGGCGGCCAGTTCTTCTTCGGTAGCGCCTTCTTCCTCGGCGGCGAGTTCTTCTTCGGTGGCGCCTTCTTCTTCGGCGGCCAGTTCTTCTTCGGTGGCGCCTTCTTCCTCGGCGGCCAGTTCTTCTTCGGTGGCGCCTTCTTCCTCGGCGGCCAGCTCTTCTTCGCCTTCGCCTTCTTCTTCGGCGAGGTCTTCATCCTCTGCGGTCGCAGCTTCTTCAGCCGCGATAGCGTCTTCGATCAACTGGCTGACTTCAGCACTGTCCGTGCCATACTGGTTGGCATTGTTACCGGCAGGCAAGCTGTTCAGCGCGCCGCCAAACTGCTGCAACATATCGGACATGTTGACTGTGTATGACTGGCTCGGCGCTGTTGACGCGTCAGTGATCTGAGTGCCCTGGAAGGCGGTATTAAGGATTTGCACGCCAGCGGCGTTTGAAACAACAACTTCACCGACGAACCCGTCGGCTTCTTCCATCAGGACAACAGATGTGTCCTGACCTTCGCCAACATCCAGGCCAACCTGAGTGCCGCGAATACCGATGGTAGCGACCGGCGTGTCCAGGGTCATGGCGTCGGGATCGGTTTTGGCGATCTGGCCACTGACAAAGGTAAACACACCTTCAACTGCGGAAATGGAAATGGACCCTTCCTGGGTTGCCGGATCATAGACCATCTCGTCGAGGACCATGTTGCCGTTTTCGGCCATGGAGAAAGTCGTTTCATCAGCAAGGGTGACACCAATGGAACCGCCGCCTGCGGTTTCGATAACATCGCCTTGATAAACCTGGGATCCCGGTTCCAACTCGACCTTGGTACCATCGACCCTGGTCGCTATGACCGAACCACTGGTGGTATCGACAGTACCGATCGGCTGTGCATCAGCACCCGATGCCGCTTGCGCAATCTCTGTCGCGTCACCGGTTTCAAAAGGTGTGACGTCGGTCAGGGAAATATTGTCATTTCCGGTCGTTTCATTATCGGAAGCCATGGTCTTCTCCTAAGGGGCAACTCGCAAAATCTTCCCGGTTTTGTTTGTCTGATGTTATTTTTCAGTCATTTGGAAAAGAACATAGACAACGGAAGATCCGCAGAGTCCGCGAATTTCAATAAAATTTTATCTAAATTTGCAGAAGAAAGCTGTGACCGCTGTCACACCATTGAAAAAAAAGAATTAACTCGTGAAATCGACAATGACGGCCTTGATGGTTCCATCTTCATCAATCGTAACAATGCCTTCTGCGGTATTGCTGATGACCGCTTACACCATATAACAATTCAGACGTTGAACCTGATCCTACTTACCCACGGCAAAGGTCAGCTCATCAGCCTCGTCCTTACTCACAAGTTCATCCTCAATGGCATTACATTTTGCCATTTCGAACAAGTGTTCGTTTGTGATTAGGGTGCCGTATCCATCTGCGAGAATCTGATAGGTATGGATTAGCTTTCCATCAGCATCTTTAACTTCAATATTTGGCACCATTTCCTCCCATAATCAGTTTGCTATATATAGTGAAGATTTTGTCGAAAGAAAGCGCTTTAAAATCCGGATAATGGCCAAGGTTGTTGAAGTCCTGCCGTCCAGTTTTAGGTTACGATTCTGCCTTATACAGGAGCCAGGCGAGTTTCAAACCGCAGCGTATCTGGGTTCCAGCGGTGCAACTGGAACAATGGCCGTTCTTTCCAATCTGCTTCATATTCGCCTAGACGGTTGTCGAGCGCCAAGGAGGGAGTGACCGATGCGTTACAGGTTTCCAACTCCACGCTAAACTGGCGGTGCATATGGCCGCAGAAAAGATGCACGACCTGCTCGTGCCGGGCAACCAGACGCAGGAACGCGTCGGCCAACGAGGGATCGTCGAACTGGATAGGGTACTTTGAGGTCGGAACCTCGAACGGAGGATGGTGCATGAAGATCGCGGTAGGTGTATCAGGCTGTTCCTCGAGCAATTCCTCCAAAATGCCCAGCCTTACCGAGCAAGTCGTTCCGATCCTGCTTTTTCTTTTCTGGGTGTCCATGGCGATGAGCCGCACGGGGAACCTCTCTATGCTGTAGATGAGAAAACCGTTGACCATTTTCGCGTCACAAATATCCCTGAGCCCTTCCAACAGGTATGCGCCCAGATCGCGATTACCCAAGGCGAAAAACACCGGGATGTTCAAAGCGCCCATCATGGACTTAACGATTTCGTATTCTTCCGGCTTGCCGTTTTGAGAAACGTCACCGGTGTGCAGGATCAATTCGGGTGTTTCGTCCATTTTACCAACATGCGCGACAAAGTTCTTCAGCGCGGTTATGCGCTCAAGCGTGTGAGGTTCGTCTGGATCAGGTAGGGAAATGTGGGTATCGGAAATTTGTGCTATCAGCATCGGATTTGGAACAACATTTCCATCTGTGGCCTGTGACATAAAGGCTGTAACGGATCAGATTCGGCCTTAAGTATATATGTCATCTTTAGATTGGCACCTTGATAGCCCCGCCAACATCCGGCTCCGCGACGACCGCTCCTCCGGCTTCTATTTCTTCCTCGGTGGCGTCCCGGACGTTCAGGACTTCCAGTTTGAAGATCGCAAACCGGCCGCAAAGCGGGTTGTTGCCATCGACCGTGAGGGTCTTGTCGTCCATACGAGTCACGATGAAGTTGCGGGGGCCACTCTTTTCACTCTCCATTGTGATGGTGGTTCCGATTTCCCGGTAATCTTCGGGGACATTTTCAATGCGATCAGTAAAGACCAGAGATTCATCCCGGGGGCCATAGAGTATATTACAATCGATGGGCACCTCGACGATATCGCCGACTTTTTTGCCTTCCAATTCCGTCGTGACGCTTTGGTCCAGGGCACAATCCATGCCGTGTACATAGCCGATGGGATACTCGACCGAAACCAGGGTATCGCCGGATTTTTGGTCGATAACCTTGTAGTTGAGCTCGACGAACTTGCTGTCTTGAATGGTTTCGCTCATAGCACCTTGCAACCTGGGTGTAAGATCAATTTGTATTTTAACGAAAGCGCTTAAATACAATTAATTGATCGTTATTAATAAGTTAGAGCAACTTACCTGCGTTTGAGCAAACGCAGGTTGCTCTAGAAGACGGAGGCGCCAAAAATCTTGATCTCATCATGCTCATCGCAACCGAGGACCAAACGACCGAGCCATTCACCCTCTTTTTTCGTGCTGCGAACACGATAAAGAACCGTCACATGCTCGCCGCGGCGAATGATGCCGAGATAGTCGTAGACTTCGGAAAGGCTCCGGGTCAGTTCGCTCTTCGCGAATTGCTTTCCGACTTCGACTTCGTTCAAGCCCTGGATCAGACTGGGGTGAAAATTGCGGATAAATTTTCCGTATTTACCATCGTTGGAAGCCCTGACGAGCTCTATCCACATCGGTTCGGCAACGGTCAAAATTTCATCATCTGTGAGTTCGATAATATTCATAAGTGTCCTAAATCACACTAAAAAGCGAATTTCGCAGGAGCATAAAAAAAGATCAACATGGAAATGCTGATCCTTTTTCAAATACCCGGCAGAAGTTCGACGTGAACGCCTGCCAGGTGACTTGAAGATTACTCGGCTGCAGCCATTTCGCTTTCGTCGAGCAAGTGATACAAGGGTGCCTTCTCCATGGTGTACTCGCCGGTATTCGGATCACGACGGGACACAGTAAGAACGTGCCAGTTTTCGTCATCCAGCTTCATGGCGTCACCACGGTAGTAGTACCCCGGCCAACGGGTTTCCTTGCGGAACAAGGTGTGCTGCAGAACACATTCGGACGTACGATGGCGGTGCTTGACTTCCCAGGCACGCAGCAATTCGTGAAGGTCCTTGGCCGCAATTTTTTCAAGATCTTCTTCCATGATCTTGAGCTTCTTGAGACCAATGCTCAACAGTTTATCATTGGTCATGTAGTTAACCGTCACACCACCACCGTACTCGTCCATCAGCTTTTGCAGGCGGTCAAGTTCCTGACGTGGGTTGTGGTAGTTCGGGTTAACCGTACCGGCAACGATTTCGTTGCGGTGGACCTTGTAGTGTTCCATCGGCCTGAAGACTTCTTCTTTCAGCTTTTCGATGGTCGCATTGGAAACGCTGATACCTTCGCCCTTGCCGTCGTCGATGTACTGACAAGCGGATTTCGCAGCAATGCGGCCTTCAGTGAAGGAACCCGAAGAGAACGCGTGCGGCGTACCGCCGACTGCGTCACCGGCGCCGAACAGGCCTTCGATGGTCATCATGCGGTTATAGCCCCATTGATATTCAGGCGGGGATACATCTTCCGGACCGGAGCACCAGGCACCACAACCGGTGGCGTGGGAACCCATGACGTACGGTTCGGACGTGGTCAGTTCCGGGTTTTCGTTTTTCGGATTAACATCCGTAGCAGCCCACAGAACAGCCTGACCAACGGTCATACCCAGGAAGTTGTGCCAACCGATTTCTTCAAGGTGTGGGTCCTGGAACGAGTGCATCGTGACCATGTGGATCGGACCGCGACCGGCGTTCACTTCGTTAATGATAGCGTGGTTACGCAGGCAGGTCGGGATCGGGCGGTGGGTGGCGTGAGAAAGCTCCGGATCCAGGTATTCTTTACCGACCATCTTCTGCAGTTCGGGGAACCACTTGGATTCATATTCCTCGCCATAGGCGTTCTGCGTGTAGGTCTTCAAGTGCAGGAAGTACGCGCCCACCGGGCCGTAACCATCTTTGAAGCGAGCCAGAACGATACGGTTTTCCATTTGGGTCATCTTCGCACCGGCGTTGATCATCAACGCGTAAGCGGAACCAGATGACCACGGTGCGTACCAAACACGACCGGCACCTTCGCCGACGGAACGCGGCTTGAAGATGTTGGACGCGCCACCCGCGCCGCAAACCACGGTTTTGGACTTGAAGACGTGGAAGTTGCCGGTGCGGACGTTGAAGCCGACAGCACCCGCGACGCGGTTTTCCTTGGCTTCGTCCATCAACAAGTGGGTGATGCAGACCCGGTTATAAACCTTGTCTGCCGACTTCTTCGCGGCTTCGGCCACAAGCGGCTTGTAGGATTCACCGTGGATCATGATCTGCCAGCGGCCTTCACGCAGGTAAGAACCCTTTTCGGTGTCGCGCATGATCGGCATGCCCCACTCTTCAAACAGGTGGACCGCAGAGTCGACGTGGCGGGCCATGTCGAACAACAGATCTTCACGCAGCATGCCCATCAAGTCGATGCGCGCATAATGCACGTGGTCTTCCGGGTTGTTCTCACCAAAGCGGGTACCCATGTAGCAGTTGATCGCGTACAGACCCTGAGCCACAGCACCTGAACGGTCGATGTTGGCCTTTTCAGCGACCACGATCTTCTTGTCCTGACCCCAGTAGCGGGCTTCAAAAGCAGCACCGGTACCGCCAAGGCCTGCTCCGGCGACGAGGATGTCGATATTGTCTTCGACGATAGTTTTGATAGCCATTAGTAGTACACCCCCTGTTTCATCTTAAGTTTGTTAGACTCCAAGGTATGGATGTCCCCGTCATCCATGCGGATGAATTTCGGCTCGTTGTACAGATGTTGACTGTCGCGCTGTTCTTGGGTTGGTGCCGGAACATCTTTCAATTGCGGGATGCTCTCACCCCAGGGCTTGGTGGTGATCGGAGCCAGCAGGTTTAGGTCCATTTCGCCGTTGCGAGACTTGATTCGCCAGGCAATGACCCCCTTTTCCTCGTCGCGGTCCACGCGGACGCTGTGGCCGAGCGGTGCAAAGTCCGCGTAGCCGCGTACATCAATCGCGTGCTGCGGGCATGCCTTCACGCAGGAATAGCATTCCCAGCACATGCTCGGCTCCATGTTGTAAGCACGACGGTAGGTCGTGTCGATGTGCATGATGTCGGACGGGCAGATATCAACGCAGTGTCCGCAGCCGTCGCATCGTGTCATATAGACGAAAGTAGGCATATTTAGGTCCCTTCCCCGTTAGAAAGATTTTTTCAAATTTGATTAATAGTGCTGAGGCTGCTCGCGCTTGATGCCGGGCCCCATGTTAGGCGGGTTGCTGCCCATGTATTCCGGGATATCAGGAAACTTTTTCTGCAACTCGGGATCCGTCAGATCGACCGGTTCGGGCATGTTCTCAAGAGAACCGTCGGCCTTGATGACCCGCTTGTTGAACGCAGCAGCCGGCTTGAAGAACATGTGTGCGAACTTCGACCAATACACACCGCCGAACAGAACCGTGGCGGAGATGATGAACAAGGCCAGGGACACGGTGTCCAAGGGCGTGACGCCCATGGAATGCAAAATGGACCAGACCAGGCCGAAGGTGGTGGTGCCTAGCAATGACAGAATGAACAGGTCCGCCCTGACGATGCGGTTCCAGGGGACGCCTTCGGCCGTGATATCAACGCGGATGAAGAACCAGAACCAGTAACCGCCAAACATCACCATGGCGGCACCCAAGTGCCACAACTGAGAGACGATGGCCGGGGCTTCGTGGGTCGGATACGCGAAAACCAATGCGATGGTATTCAAGAGGAACAAGATGAAGCCGTACATGGTGAACAGGTGCGAAATCCGGCGTCTCGGATTGCAGAATTCGCCAGAGGTCACGACATCAACAGCTACCGTACTGACGGCGATGCCGATTTTGTCGCCAGCACCTAGCTCACGTGTACGCGAGGCTTCAGCTGCTTTGGCTTTGGCGAAAAAGTACTGGGCGCTTTTCTTGTGGATCATGTCGAAAATAGTGCCGCCGACGACCAGGATAAACATCAAAATGACATAGCCCTGGATAACGTCGAGCGAGATGATCGTTGCAAGATCGGCGATTGGATTACTGGCGAACATCAATTTCTCCCCGTGTCGCAGTCGTAAATTATTGAAACTTCTATAGTCAAATCTTTTCTATTAGAAGTGCATTATATAAGGGAAAGTTGATTTGACAATCAGAATGACCACTTTTTGATAAATAGAATTATCAAACGTCCTAAATTGGTACTGATTTTCGTAAAATATTATACTTTTTCAATAAGTTATCAAGACATATTGAATAACTTAAATTTGTAGATTAACGAACTTATGGCACATCAAACTGCCTATCCGAACTCACTTTGAAACAATCCCAATCTTGGAATCTCGAATGCTGCAGCGCACAATTTATTAAGTTATTTTCATCGTCCTTCCCTGCAGTTTCTGCTCCCGATCACGCCCAGACATGCAACCCCATCCCCACCCCTATTTACAGAATGCGTCTCCCTGCCGCGCGGGTCGAATTTCCAGAGATCATGTTCTTGCTTGCCCGGCTATGGCGATATGGTGTTAAAAAAAGTTGCTTCCCTCCGGCAGCACCATCGTATATATTCCTTTTTTGTAATATGAAAAACCTTACGCTTGGATGAGGTGCTTTGTAGTTTTGCAAGGACCTGTCCCGGTTTGTAACTAAGTAACAGGTGAGTTGAGTTATGGGTAACGTTAACGCTAAAGATCCGGTTCCGGATGGCAAGACCAAGTACTACACCACGAAGCAGCAACCGGAGAACGACAAAGGTTTCGTTGGTTATCACACTGAATGGGTTGAGTGGCACAAAGAAGTGCCCTACGAAACCCCGAAAAAGCCGTAAACTTTTCGGACGGGCACGCGAATCCCAATAAGGAATGCAAAAGGGGTGGCGCTGAACGCCGAGCCATTAACCGTATGTGGGGAGCCAACGCTTTATGTGTTGGCTCCCTTTGCTTTAGTTCCTTCATATAATGCAAATTTATCATCAAAATCTCTGAAACCCGCAGTTTGAGACTTCTTTGCACTCGAAAGCAGACGTTGGCACGAGCAGGCTAAAATGTCCGCTTTTGGCCAGAAACAGACATTTGGTTACCTTTCGGCGAAATGGTCAAATTCCTCTAGATTGGCTTCCTGCTTTCTTATCCAAAAGCCTCGCCGGGAGCGGCACCTGCTTTTTTCAGCATAATCGCCAATGGACAGAACTTGGTGAAGGCGGCCTGCAAAAGATTGGCGCCGACGAATATGGTCAACCACATCCAGTTTGCATGATGGAAGTGGGTCAGGGCGACGCTGGCCAGAATGAAAACGCCGGCAAAGGCCAGAACAAGACGATCGATAGACATAATTGAATTCCTTTAGATGCTTGGTGATGACGGTCAATTGTGAGTGTAAAATAGTTATCTCTTGATAAATTAGCAAGTTCTAATATATTAATGATAGTGATTTTATTCAGCATGAGGGCGCGCCGATGTTAAAGCTTAAAAATCAATGGGTTGGCGTTATTCTGTTGAGCCTTTCCGCATTTCCGGCAAACGCCCAATCCGATCTGACGGTATCGAAGACCCCTGTACAGGATTGGAAAGCGGTGTTTGCGACGGTTGAAACCGTCGATGTCGTCGGCGCCCGGGCTCGCATCGGCGGAACGCTCAGCGAGCTTGTCGTCGATGAAGGTGGGGAAGTCAGGGAAGGGCAAAAAATTGCGATTATTACCGACCCAAAATTAAGCCTTCGCATGAAAGCCCTTGGCGCGCGTGTCCAGTCAATGACGGCGCAACGCAAACTGGCGCAAACGGCACTTGATCGCAGCCGCAAACTTAAAGCCAGTGGCACCATCCCACAAAAACAGCTTGATGAAGCGGAAACGGCGCTGGATGTTATCGAACGCGATCTTCTTGCATTGAAGGCGGAACACGCGGTTGTCTCGCAACAACGCGCCGAAGGCCTCGTTAAGGCCCCGACCGCCGGTCGCGTTATAAAAGTTCATGTCACTGATGGAGCCGTCATCCTACCTGGCGAACCGATCGCGACCATTGCCGCGCAAGGATACATCCTGCGCCTTAAGCTACCCGAGCGTCATGCCCGCTTTATTAAAGTTGGTGACCGCGTCCTTGTCGGGGAAGATGATAACCAGGCCAGGACCGGTAAGGTTAGTCAGGTCTATCCGGAAATCAGTCAGGGTCGGGTGATTGCCGATGTCAGCGTTAAGGGCCTGGGAGATTTCTTTGTTGGCGAACGCATCCGTGTTCGTGTCGGCGCCGGTATCAGGGAGGCTATTCTGGTTCCCGGTGATTACCTGTTTCAGCGTTTCGGTTTGACATTTGTAAGACTGAAGGACGGCGCGGAAATCGTTGTTCAAGCGGGCCAGAGACAGGGCCAGGATACGGAAATCCTTTCCGGGCTCAGGCTTGGTGATGTGCTGGTGCGTCCGGATGCGGAATAAACCATGAAGCTTGGACTTTCAGGTGGCCTGACAAAGGCCTTTATCCAATCGCCGCTGACCCCGCTTATTCTTTTGGCCTCGCTGGCCATGGGTGCTGTTGCCCTGATGGTGCTGCCGCGCGAGGAAGAGCCGCAAATCAGTGTGCCGATGGTCGATATCATGATCCAGGCTAACGGTTACAAGGCAACCGATGCCGTAGAGCTGATCACCGAACCCCTGGAAGACATCATCAAGGGCATCGACGAGGTCGAGCACGTCTATTCCTTAAGTGAAGATGACCGGGTGGTGGTTACGGCGCGTTTCGATGTCGGGACCTCCGAGGATGTCGCTATCGTCCGGGTGCATGATGAAATCCGTGCGAATATGCGCCACTTACCCATTGGCATCCCGGAACCGCTGATTGTCGGCAGGGGCATCAATGACGTGCCTGTGGTGACGCTGACACTGAAACCCGCTGCAACCGTCGCCGAACGCTGGAACGACAACGCCCTGTACGACATTGCAGAAGAATTGCTCTACGAACTGGTCAAGGTAAGTGATGTCGGGCTGACATTTATTGTCGGCGGCAGGCCCGGCCAAATCAGGATCGAGCCTGATCCGGAACAACTGTCGCTTTATGGCGTTACCCTAAATCAACTCGTTGAAAAAGTGAAAAACGCCAACCGATCGTTCCTGTTGGGTAATACCCGAAACGAGGGACGATCATTTCCTGTCGTCGCCGGGCAGACTCTCGAAGGGGTTCAGGATATCGGCATGTTGTTGATCACGGCCCGGGACGGCCGCCCGGTTTATGTGCGCGATGTTGCCGATGTTGTCGTCGGGGCCAAACCCAACGAACACCGTGTCTGGCATCTGGAAAAAGATAGTGACGGCGTCATGCGACGGGTTCCGGCTGTCACCATCGCCCTTGCCAAGCGCATGGGCGCCAATGCGGTTGTCGTCGCAGACGATATTCTGGAACGACTGGATACGGTGCGGGGACGGTTAATTCCCGGCGGTGTCGAAGTTGCCGTCACCCGCAACTACGGCGCAACGGCGCTTGAGAAATCCGACGAGCTCTTATTCCACCTGGGCCTGGCGACGGTCTCAATCGTCTTGCTTGTCACCTTTGCGTTGGGCTGGCGCGAGGGCGCTGTGGTCCTGGTGGTGGTGCCGACGACCATTTTGCTGACCTTGTTTGCATCGTGGCTGATGGGTTACACCATCAACCGGGTCAGTTTGTTCGCGTTGATTTTTTCCATCGGCATCATGGTCGATGACGCTATCGTGGTGATCGAAAATATTGTTCGCCATTGGTCGAAGGACGGCGCCAAAAGACCACTTGAGTCGACCCTTGAAGCGGTTGCCGAAGTGGGCAACCCGACCATTGTCGCCACCTTGACCATCGTCGCCGCTCTCTTGCCGATGATGTTTGTTTCCGGCCTGATGGGGCCGTACATGAGTCCGATCCCGGCCAACGCTTCGGCGGCGATGGTGTTCTCCTTTTTCGTCGCGATGATTATTACGCCATGGCTGTTATTCAAGATCGCCTTCAAGGGCAAGAACAGCGCAGACAAGGAAACCGCGAAAGCTCTCAGCCACCACGCTGGCGACGGCGACGATCCGGGCTTTCTGGGTAGGCTATACCTGAAACTGGCGGCGCCATTACTGGTCGGGCGCACCCGTTCGATCATGTTTTTGACGATTGTCGGTATAGCGACAGCCGCGGTGATGGTTTTGTTTGCGACCAAGCACGTTACCGTCAAGTTGCTGCCGTTCGATAACAAATCAGAAATGCAGATCGTCGTCGATTTGCCGGAAGGCTCGTCGCTTGAAGAAACCGAACGTGTTTTAAGCGACGTGGCGCACCGTATTCGCGACCTTCCCGAACTGACCAACATGCAACTTTATGCGGGCACGGCCATGCCGTTCAACTTCAACGGCTTGGTTCGTCATTATTACATGCGCGCCGACCCGTGGATGGGCGATTTGCAATTAAATTTGAAACCCAAACATGATCGCGACCGGCAAAGTCACGAGATTGCCCTGGAAGTGCGAAAACTTCTGCAGGGGATGGCCGCTCCCGAAGGAACATCGATCAAGGTCGTCGAGGTTCCACCGGGACCACCGGTGATGGCGACCCTGATGGCGGAAATTTATGGCCCGGATCAGGAAAGTCGCCGTGCAGGCGCGCGCAAGGTTCGCCAAGCCTTCGAGGCTATTGATTTTATCGTCGATGTTGATGATTCACTTGGCCAGCCGCCGCAGCGCCTGCGCATCGAGATCGACCAGCAAAATTTGGAATTCCACGGCGTTCAGGAGCAAGCCCTGTATGATACCCTGGAGGCCCTGATCGGCGGCGTTAGCGTCGGCTATTCGCAACGTGGTTCCGGCTTAAACCCGATCGAAATCGCCGTTCGCCTGCCCAAAAGCACCCTGAGCATGGGTGAAAGGCTTCTTTCGACCCCTGTTCCGGCCCCCGGCGAAGCCGCCGACAGCGGTGCCGTCGTCGAACTGGGCGATGTGGTGAAACTCAAATACGAGCGCGCCTCGCACCCGCTTTTCCGTCGCAACGGCCACTTCACTGTCGTGGTAACGGGGGAAATGGCCGGGCGCTTCGAAGCCCCCATCTACGGTATGTTGGCCATTGAAGATAAGCTGGCCGAAATGGATTGGGGCGACGGCGGTATGCCCGCCATCACCTACCATGGCCAACCCAAAGACGAGGGCGGCCTGACGCTACTCTGGGATGGTGAGTGGGAAGTCACCTATGTCACCTTCCGTGACATGGGGCTGGCCTTTATCTTTGCCCTGTTGGGAATTTATCTTCTGGTTGTCGGCCAGTTTGGCAGCTTCAAACTTCCGCTGGTGATACTGACACCGGTGCCGCTAACCCTGATTGGCATCATGATTGGGCACTGGATTTTCGGGGCTCCCTTCAGCGCCACATCGATGATCGGATTCATCGCCTTGGCCGGTATCATCGTGCGTAATTCGATCCTGTTAGTTGACTTTATCCGGCAAGGACAGGGCAAGGGTGACCCACTTCGTAAGGTTTTGCTTGATGCGGGTGCGGTCCGCTTCAAGCCGATTTTTTTGACCGCAGTGGCGGCGATGATCGGCGGCATCTTTATCCTCGCCGATCCGATCTTCCAGGGCCTCGCGATTTCGCTTGTCTTCGGCCTTGCCTCATCTACGGCCCTGACCCTGCTGGTGATCCCGGCAATCTATGTCGTGCTCAGGGATGATGAATAAGGCCCAACTTCTACATGTCCATGATGTCCGCTTTGGGTCAGGAGCAGACTTGAACGTAGCTTCTTCCATTTGTCCGCTATAAGGAACTAAGCAGACTTCATAAATAAACGTATCAGCACACTGTTACCGCACTCTCCACATATAGTTAATGGCTCGCGCTAGGCGTCTCCCTTTCTTTTTGCCTGTCGGCAAGACCCAAGACCCTTGTTTCATAGTCGCCCCGGTTCCACTGCTGTTTAGAAGGGACCCGCCAATTTTTTCAGGAATTCGGCGCGTTTTTCGCCGTCCATGACCACGCTTTCCTCGGCCGGCATTCCCCCGAGGTACCATTCCCGCGAACCATCTTCATATTCAATGGCGGGGCCGTCTTCCCGGTGCAGCCGTCCTTGCACCCACCATTGCTGCATTTCGTGCTCTTCGATTACGGCGGGACCGTCTTCCCGGTGACGCTCGCCGTTCACCCACCACTGCTGCACGCCGTCGGGGCGAATAACTGCCGGGCCGTCTTCGCGGTGGGCGATGCCGTTTTGATGCCATTCCTGGGTGCCGTTCGATTCGATGATGGCGGGCCCGTCCTCGCGGTGCGGTTGACCGTTTTGCCACCACTCTTTGGTTCCGTCCCAATGTTCCACGGCAGGGCCGTCTTCGCGGTGCCGTTTTCCATGCAGAAACCAGACCCGGGTTCCATCAGGCATTTCGACGGCGGGGCCGTCTTCACGGTGCAAGCTTCCATCAAGCTTCCACTCGATCATTCCGTCTTCTTTTTCCGTTTTCTCTGGTGTTTTGGGCATCAATTTGCCGTTTTGCCACCACTCTTTGCGGCCGTCCCCATGTTCCACGGCAGGACCGTCTTCGCGGTGCTGTTTTCCATGCAGAAACCAGACCCGGGTTCCATCGGACTTTTCTACGGCCGGGCCGTCTTCACGGTGCAAGTTTCCATCAAGACGCCACTCGATTGTTCCGTCTTCTTTTTTGATTTTTTCCGGTATTTTGGGCATCAATAAAATCCGTTCAACTTAAACGTGGAAATCGGCTCAGTATAATGCCGCTCAAGCCAAATGGGGTTAATTTTGTTCGGCGTAAGTTCCCTTTTTTCAGCCAAAAACAGAGACCCGGTCAACAAATTCCACGGTAACGCAACAAACGACACCGAACTCTAGAGTTTATTATTCAAAAAAGCCTTAACCCGCTGGCGACTGTCTGACGACGCCTGCTTGTTGTACAGAAGCGTCGCCCCCTTGTTGGGCACCTTGTTGGCATTCCAGACATTTGGATGAATGGTAATCTTCTTTATCTCCGGATCATCGAAACCATGGTGAGCATCTGCATAGACGATCATCTCAATGACAGAAGGCCCGCCCAAGCCGGTATTTTTCATCTTTTCACAGCCCCGGGCCGTGCTCCAATCATCCTTAGCGCCAATCAGCAGTAATAAAGGCGCAACAAACCTGCCCGTCGGGGCTGTACGGCATGACGGATAATAGGCCACCGCCGCAGCAAAACTGGCATTGAAGAAGCGTTGCACACCGGTCTCCAACACTGCCGCAAGGGTGTCGGCGTATCCCCATCCCATTAAGGCTATGCGTTTAGGGTTTACACCTTTTCCTGTCGTCAAAAATTCATGAGCCCCGAAAACATCATAGACCCGCCGGTCCAGCGCCGCCTCGCGGAAACCCAGCAGGTGTTCCCCGGCGCAGTTTTGGTTCATGCCCCGGGAACCGGCGCTGTCAACGATAAGGGCCGTATATCCCCAATCTGCGAGACGGCGGGCCCAGGCATGATGAAATTGTTTTACCCCCAGGCATCCTGGCGCCAGAACGATACCTGCCTCATTTGATTTTGATTTGTAAAGGTAGCCTTTCAGTTTTTCGGCGGGGAATTGCCTGGGTTCCCTGCCCTGCTTTTCAGCATTGCGAAGTCGCAATGGGCTTGGCGGCGTCATGCCGGCGTTGAAGTGAACCACCACCCCTTCAATATCGGCACGCACGACACCAGGTGTGAATGAGGATGCCATAAGGGCAAGGGCCACGCTGGCTGGTTGAATGATTTTTCTTAAGTCCATGATGTGCTCCAGTTGCCGTTGTTTTGATCATGCCTGCAAGGGTTACAAAACCTTTATCCCCGCCCAAGGCTTTCTTCGCCAATGACAGGGCAAATTCGTGAAATGCGTGGTGACGGACTGCTCACGCACTGGAATTTCGTATGGCGAAGGGGTAGTATAGAACCTGTTGGGAGATACCAAATATGCTTCAGACAAGTGATTTATTGTGTGCGAGCCTGATCCCTTATGAACTTCAAGGTGACGTATTCTGCCTGAAAGCCGAAGATCATTATCTGCGTATTTACACAAGCGCTGGTGAAACGCTTGTTCTTTTTTGTTTCAGTGACGCCATAAAATCTCTTTCACAAAACAAGGGACTGCAGGTTCACCGTTCTTATTGGGTGGCCCGCACGGCAGTCAAAAAAGCGCGTCGCACCGGCCAGCGACAGTATCTGGATTTGTTGAACGGCATAAGCGTTCCGGTCAGTCGGGCCCGTGTCCCCCTGCTGCGTGATGAAGGATGGCTTGTCCACCATGACAACCAGTCGGTAAAGCGTCTGCCAATACAGTGGCTGAAACCCGGTCGCTGGTATCGTTCAGCCGTAGCGGGCGCCAGTCTCAGCCTTGGCATGATGATCGGCGCAAGCCTGACCCTTTATTCATCCACCCCGCCCAAGGCCGAAAAGAGTTATTTGGCGGAAGCAAACTTCGCCAACGGCTGGCAGGAGTACTTGCGCGATACGCCTGAATCATTCACCCGTGCGGCGGGACATTTCAATCGCGCCGTCGCCATTGATCAGAATTTTGGCAAAGCATACGGCGCCCTGGCCTCGCTATATCATCTGGCGGCAGTGCGCGGATGGAACCGCAAGTGGGGACAACAACTTCATAAAACCTATCTTCTGGCCTATCGGAATTTAGTCAGCGCAGCCAAACATCCTTCGGCAATTGGGCATGCGGCGGAAGCGCAGGCCTTGATTTATCGTCTCGAATTCGGCGAAGCAATGGTCGAAGCGACCCGCGCCATTGCCATGGATTCTGAAAATCCCGCGGGTCATCTATGGATGGCCAATTCCTTGATTATTGCCGGCCTGCCCAATGAAGCCGTAGGCTTTTTGGATCATGCCCAAAAACTAGGCCATCCAGACTCGCCCTCAACCCTTTGGGCAAGGGGTATGGCGGCCTTCACCGATAGCGATTTTAATCTGGCCGCCAACTATTTTGAAAGATGCATCAAACAAAGCCCCGACATGAACGCCATGCCGTTGGTCGCTGCGTACGGTCATCTTGGCAGGCGGGTCGAGGCCGCCGCCATTATCAAAAAGGAAAAAGCGCAACGCACGGTGTCCAATCCGCTAAATTTGGCGACGGTCATGGATGGGATGGTCTTCCAGCATAAAGAAGACGCCAGGCGCTTTACCCAAGGCCTGCGCATGGCTGGCCTTTAAGCCGGCAGCGTTTCGGTTACTTTTGCGATGCATAAAAATCCTGCAATACCTTAATCACTTCAGGGCGGCTGAATTCAGGCGGGATATCTTCCCCGGCGGTCAGCATTTCGCGTTGCTGGGTGCCCGAGATATGAACCTGGTCGGCCTTGTCGTGTGGGCAGGTTTTGGCCGTCGCCATGCCGTAGCACTTGGTGCAATAAAAGGTGATGTCGATTTTAAGAGGCAGGGTTTCAAGCGCCCCGTCCCACAAGCTGTCAAAGATATGATGGGCGTCGAAGGGGCCGTAATAATCGCCGACTCCGGCATGATCGCGCCCGACGATCAGGTGTGAGCAACCAAAGTTTTGGCGGATAAGGGCGTGGATCAGTGCTTCGCGCGGCCCCGCGTAACGCATCTCAATGGGATAACCACCCTGAATAACGGTGCCATCGACGAAATAGTTATCGATCATCGCCTGAATGGCCTTGGTCCGGGTTTCGGCCGGAATATCGCCCGCTTTCAGTTTGCCCAAGACCTGATGAATGAACACGCCATCGGTAATTTCAACGGCGATCTTGGCCAGATACTCGTGGCTACGGTGCATGGGATTGCGGGTCTGGAAAGCGGCGACCTGCGACCAGCCTTTCTGCGTAAACAAGGCCCGCGATTCGGCGCAACTGAAATACAAATCACTGTATTTTTCCTTGTATTCACCCTCGTTGAGCACCCGGACAGAACCACCCAGATTGACCGCTTCCTGCTCCATCACCTTGGCGACGCCGGGGTGGGCCGTGTCGGTGGTGGTGTACACGTGCTGGCACTCAAATTCCTTGTCGATGGCGTATTTTTCGGAGACCTGCATAACCGCCATGATGTCGCCGCTTTCGCCGTCAATCAGGGCGACTTCTTCACCAATACCAATGCTGTCGGCTAAACCTTGAGCTGCTGACAAGGTGATCGGGATCGGCCAGAACAGTCCATCAGCCATTTTCATGTCGGCGCAAACGCCTTTCCAGTCGGCTTCGTTCATGAAGCCATCCAGCGGCGTGTAGGCGGCCATGGCGAACATCAGAACGTCGGAAGTTTCCTTCGACGTCATCGGAACTTGTTTCAAACCACGGGCACGCTCAAGTTCAGCGGCGCGTTCGACTTCAGCAACTAAAAGAGATTTAAGTTCTCCGCCACCGTGAGGCGACACCAGCTTCGACATTATTGTTTTTCCTTCATCAATAAATGGAACAGGGGGGGGTTGTAACAAATGTCAGGGGCTGCGGGCTATCATTAAAATACCGATACCCTATAAGGCCGGTTTATGCGTCTTGCTGAAGCGCTGTTTACGAAGTCTTTACCCGAACATTCCTAGTCTTGTAGCTACGATTCGCAGTTTTTTATTGAAATAAGGAATTCCGTCATGGTGGTTGCCGCTTTTAAAGATGACATCCCGAGTTTCCCGACCGGTCTGTCTACAAGTACAGACAGTGACGGTGATGCTCTTCGTGATATGGAAATTGCAGGTGCCGTCGATGGCGACATTGCCGGGCGCACCATTACCGTACTGGAAAGCGGTTCCATCCATGGCACCGTCGGCGCCGACACGGTTGTCATCAGTGGCACCGTCAACGGCTCGATCAGTGCCCATAACATTGAACTGCTGGCAACCGCCCGCGTCAAAGGTGAGTTGCACTATGACAACCTGACCGTCACACCGGGCGCGCACATGCAAGCCCAGTGCATTCCGGCGGCTGCTTAAATCGGGCGCGTCTGAGTTTTATACAACGACGCTTGCGGCTTAAACCCTGCAAACGGTCGGAGTGGGAATGAAGAAGTAGGGCTTCTCTCCTTTTACCCTCCCACCCCCGCCCCAATACCGCTATCCTCCCTATATGTTCAACCGTCGTACCCTGCTTCGTTTTGCCCTGCATGTAGGCGCCCTTGGCTTTGCCGGGTTTTTGCCCCGGGCCATGGCGGCTATGGTCAGGCCGGGGATGCATACTGTTAAAGGCGATGTTCGGGTTAACGGGACCCCGGTGGTGGCAGGTGCTGCTGTCAAACCCGGGGACAAAGTGACCACGGGCGCGGGCGGGCAAGCGGTGCTGGTTATTGATTTCAATGCCTATCTTGTCCGCGATGACAGCGAGATCATTTTTCCTGATGACGAAGACGGCGTCGAGGCGGTGCTGCGGGTGGTTTCGGGGCGCATTATGTCGGTGTTCGGGCCGGGGCCGCTGCGCATCGACATGCCGCTTGCGACCATCGGCATTCGCGGCACCGGCATTTATCTGGAGGTTTACCCTGAGCGCAATTACGTGTGCCTGTGTTACGGGCGGGCGGTTTTGAAATCAAAACTGGAACCGCGGGTCCGTGAAGCCCTGAACACCACCCACCACGAAGGGCCGCGCAACTTTCACGCCGACCCGAAAGCGCGCGGGACAAAATTCATCGAGAAGGCAAAAATGGTCAATCACAAGGACACCGAACTGATCATGCTGGAAGCCCTGGTCGGGCGCATCCCAAAATTTGGCGACAAGCCCATCAAAATGCCCGAAGGAAGTTACGGCAAGAATTAACATCACCCCTTTTTGATACAGGTGCCCGATGGCGTATAAAAAAGGACTCCCTTTTTGCTGAATTATTTATTATTTTTGGGGCTCACGATCTTAAAACAGCGAAGTTGAAATGAACGAACAGCAAAGCGACAACGACAAGTATTTCTTAGGAATCATGGCCATGAAGGGCGGCAAGTGGTCGCCGCACAGTAAATTTGACGGTGGCGCCTTCGGCAGCGCCCTGATCAGCGCCGAAGACCTGGACAAGGAAGCCGATGTGGAAGCCGTCAAGGTGGTCCGCATTTCCAAAAACGGATCAGGCGAGCAAAAGGAAATGTGGGTCAGCCCCAGCCTGCAGGCTCGCCAGAAGGCGCAGGAAGCAGCCAAACTGCGCGCCGGGGTTCAACAGACCAAGGAAACCCTGAGCGCCGAACGCAAGGCGGCGGCCCGCAAATAATCAAACACGGCTTTTAGGATCTTACTGTCCGGGATTTTGTTCGCGCCACTGGGCCGGCGGAATAAAAGTACCACGCCAGATACCCTCGGCCCGGGCCCGGGCGAATTTTTCGGCCCGCTCGTAAGCCGCCACTTCATTCATTAGCGGAAACGCCCAACCGGCCGCCACCATCTGCTCGTTGATATCAAACGGCCCGGCGAAGCAAATCGCCGCCATTTTCCCGTCCGTATCCGTGGTTTGTGTCTGGCATTTGACGTTCACATTTTTGGTTAAGGTATCCAGCATCTGGCGGGCAAGATCGCCGCACTGTTGCAGCTTGCCTTTTTTGGTGGTGCAGGTCTGGGCCAGTTCCGGCGCGTCAATGCCGTACAGACGGATTTCCGCCCCGTCGATCGTCAGACTATCACCATCAATGGCACGGCCCTTGCCGGTGATCTCATCGCTCTGGGCCGGGCTTGCCTGAAGAACAAGCAACAAGGTGAGGATAAGGGCGCGGGCCATCAGTTTGAAGCCTGGAACAGGTCGACACCGTCCGGCCCCGTTTCCTTGACCATGCGGCCCTGCCCGATCAGGTAATGCAGGTGGGCCAGACTTTCGCCGATGGCGAAAAACAACTGGTGGGAATCCAGCTCACGCTTGAACAGGTGCCCCAGAACCTGGGTTGCGTTCAGCGGTTCTGCGCAGGCACGGACCACATCATCCAAGCGCTCATCATGGTGATGAGCCAATTGATCGAGGCGCTCATGGAGACCACGAAACGGCCAGTTGTGACTGGGCAGGACAAGAGTTTCAGGGTCAAGGCCGCGAAATTTATCCAGGCTGGTCAGAAACAGGTCGAGCGGGTTCTTTTCAGGAAACTGCGGCCAGACGCTGACGTTGGGGGTGATTTTCGGCAATATCTGATCGCCGGAAATCAAAATATGATCCTCGCTGCGATACAGGCAAGCGTGTTCGGGTGAATGGCCGGTGCCGACGATGATCCGCCAGTCCAGACCGTCGATCTCGATGATATCGCCGTCCTCGATTTTGTGGAAAGTTTCAGGCACCGGCGAGATGCGTTTCGGATACGGGTTCTGGCGCTTATCGACTTCGGCCATCAGATCGACGCCGAAACCCGCTGCGTGATAAAAGTCGCGGGCGCGAGTGGTGTGTTCGGGATCACCGTCAACGTACAGGTTGCTTGCTGTCGCCCATTCGGTTTGCGTCGTCCACATTTCAACGCCGAATTTTTCCGTCAACCAGCCGGCCAGCCCCATGTGGTCGGGATGAAAATGGGTAACGATGACACGTTTCACCGGGCGGGATTTAAGCGGCCCAGCAAACAACACCTCCCAGGCGGCGCGGACTTCCTCGCGGTTGATACCTGTATCGACGAGGGTCCAGCCCTCGCCGTCTTCCAGCACCCACAGGTTAATGTGATCAAGCTGGAAAGGCAGCGGCATCCGCAGCCAGTGAACGCCGGGCGCGATTTCCTTAAGGGCCGCGGTTTCAATAATGTCGCCAGCGACATTGAGCAGGGGATCGTGCACGCGAAAGGTTCCTAGTTGGCGAGGGTTTGTTTGACCGAAACCAGAAACTTCGCCTGCGAACCGGCGTGGATCAAAGCAAGGGCGCAGCCCAGGGTCCGGTCCTCTTTTTCGCCGACAGGCACGCAGTTTTCGGCCGGAAGTTTTGGATGGGGATGGGATTCTTCGTCACCGACGGCGGCAAGGGCGCCGGGCAAATCAGCCTCACGGCGACGCACGACCTTGGCCGCGTCTGCGGCCTCGTCCTCGTCCTCGTCCTTGGGTTCGGCCTTGGCAACCGGTTGGTCTTTTGGCTCAGACACAGGCATCGGGATAATTTCGATGTCCGGGGTAACCCCGCGGGCCTGAATGGCGTGGCCGGTGGGTGAATAATAAAGCTGGGTGGTCAGGCGAAGAGCGCCTTCCTGGGGTAATGGCGTTATGGTCTGGACCGAGCCTTTGCCGAAAGACTGCTGGCCCATGATCACCGCCCGACCGTGGTCTTGCAAAGCCGCAGCGACAATTTCGGAAGCCGAAGCAGAGCCCGGATTGATCAGCACGACCAGTGGCAAACCATCAGCCAGGTCGCCACGCTCCGCTTCAAACACCCGCTCGTTTCCGGGCCTGCGCCCACGCACCGAAACGATGGTGCCATGCTCAAGAAAAGCATCGGACAGGGTCAACGACTGGTGCAAAAGGCCGCCGGGATTGTTCCTTAAATCAAGAACCACACCGGCCAGTTCGGAACCCAGTTTGTCGCTGATTTCTTCCATCGCCGCATCGATGCCCGGGGCCACTTTTTCAGAGAAACTGACGACCCGGATATAACCGATGTCACCTTCCAGACGCCAGCGCACCGAACGCACGTTAATAATGGCGCGTCGGATTTCCACATCGAAAGGAGCAAGCTTGGCGCGGTTGACGGTCAGGCGAATGATCGTATTGGGCTTGCCACGCATCAAACGGACCGCCTGCATCAATGATTTTCCCTTGATCGGCTCACCATCAAGGTGGGAAATCAGGTCACCCGATATCAGGCCAGCACGGGAAGCCGGGGTATCTTCAATTGGCGAGACGACCTTGACGAAATCGCCGTCCATGGTGACTTCAATACCTAGACCGCCAAATTCGCCACGGTTGGAAACTTTCATTTCCTTCAGTTCATCGGGGTTCAGATAACTGGAATGGGGATCAAGGGAGGTCATCATCTTGTCCAGCGCCGCCTCGATCAGCACGGCGGGTTCGACCTTGCCGGGCATGGGTTTGGGCTCGCTTTCCTCGATGCCCTGGATGGCCGTATCGACAAGGACGGATTCCGGCACGTCGCGAACATAATCGTAGCGCACCCGCATGAAGGCATCGCGGAAGTGATCAAGACCGTTTGTACGGACTTCAGCGTCCCCGCCAGCATCGGAAATAACGTACTTGTTATAAGCCGCTTCAAAGCGTTCCAGTTGACTTCGGGTATCGGTGGTGACACTGGCAGTACCGGTCAAGCCGATCTTATCGGAGACAACACTGCAACTGCTTAATGAAGGGGCCAGCGAGGCGCCAACGGCAAGCCCAATGACCAGAACCAATAGCCTGACCGGGCGTTTCAACTTATTCATAA
This sequence comes from Rhodospirillaceae bacterium, assembly GCA_018662005.1. NCBI lineage: Bacteria > Pseudomonadati > Pseudomonadota > Alphaproteobacteria > Rhodospirillales > Rhodospirillaceae > Rhodospirillaceae bacterium. Next base: position 23,992 of record JABJHA010000015.1, read on the forward strand.
AACGTCTAAAACTTTCAATACGTCAGCCGTCAGCGGTAATTTTCTTAACCAACTCTTCAAGAACCGTGTCGGCATCTTCATTTTCAATCTGACAGGTTCCGGCATTTTCATGACCGCCACCGCCGTATGTGAGCATCAATTCACCAATATTGGTATTCGATGTACGGTTAACAATCGATTTACCAACCGCATAAACCGTATTCAGGCGATTAAGCCCCCAGATGGCGTGAATGGAGATGTTGGTGTCTGGAAACAGCGCATACAGGATGAAACGGTTGGTCGCGAAGATCGTATCCTCGTAGCGAAGATCAAGCGTTGCCAGATTGCCCTGAACTTTGGTGCATCGTTTGATTTGCTCTTTGGCGGGTTCCAGATGTTCCCTGTACATGTCGACGCGCTCTTTAACATCAGCCAGGTTGAGAATTTCTTCAACCGTGTGACCCCGGCAATAATCAATCAGTTGCATCATCAACTGATAATTGGAAACGCTGAAATCACGATAACGGCCAAGCCCGGTGCGGGCGTCCATAATGTAGTTGAGCAGCACCCACCCTGTGGGTTCGAGAATTTCGTCGACACTGAACTGGGCCGAGTCACTTTTATCGACCGCGTCCATCATCTCGTCTGATATATCAGGCAGCTTGTCCTTACCGTAGTAATTGTAGACAACCCGCGCCGCCGATGGGGCGTCCGGATCGATGATGTAATCGTCAGACTGCTCGTCCAGGCGAACAGTTTCACTGGAATGATGGTCAAAGGCCAAGTGGACACCTTTGACATACGGCAAGTTGGTGGTGATGTCATTTTCCGAAACCAAAATCGTACCATCCTGCATATCCTTGGGATGGACGAATTTGATTTCATCAATCATGTCCATTTCCTTAAACAGAACGGCACAGACCAGACCGTCAAAATCACTTCGCGTTACAAGCCTGTATTTGCCTTCGCTCATGAACATCCCCTCTATATTCAGCCAATGATTCCTGCACAGTATGCCTTATCCATGCTAAAGGAACCATGATTCCGGTCCATATAAGTGTACACATTATGGTGTATCGCAGGGCTGTCAACAATATCAATTCGCTGAGAGGCTTTTTTTCCGATTTTGGAAACAAAATTGTTAAGACTATGGCCATAGCAATATTGTGTGAATACAATACTATTGATGTAAGTCATGTAGGTTTGGGGCAAAAACCAATATTTCAGAATTCAGCACGATGTTTTGTTCGTGGCAAACGGGCTGATCAAATCGAATTTGTTTTTTAGAGGGGTTTCTTAATGTTTTCATTTCTTGAAAATGCCAAAATTGGCGCACGTATTGCGCTGGCGCTTGTTTTACCGATCGTGGGTATGTTGATCTTTTCGGGCATGACCATCCTTGACAAACGCAGTGTCGTTTCGGAAATGGACAGCCTTCAGGAACTGGCGGAACTTGCCCCCTCAATAAGCGCCCTGGTCCACGAACTACAAAAAGAACGCGGAACATCGGCAGTATTTATCGGCTCTAAAGGCACCAAGTTTGTCAAAGAACTACCTGAACAATGGGCCTTGTCTTCACAAGTCCACGCAGATCTGAATACGGCGCTGACATCCTTTAATGCAAAATCCTTCGGCACCAATCTGGTCAACAAGGTCGCCACAGCAACCGAAGCCCTGGACGGTTTGGATGCTACCCGCAAAGGGGTGGAAGGACGCACGATTACGGTTCCCAAGATGGCCGGTTACTACACCCCGACAATCGCCAAACTTTTGAAAATTGTCGTGGAAATGGCTGTCCTGAGCACCAATGCGGAAGTCACGAAATCGATTACGGCATACACCTCATTCCTTCAGGGTAAGGAACGCGCAGGGATCGAGCGCGCCATGGGCGGGGCCGGTTTCGGTGCTGGAAAATTTGCCCCCGGAATCTACCGGAAATTCCTACAACTGATCGCGATGCAGAACACATTCCTGAGCACCTTTGACATTTATGCGAGCCAGGAAGAACGGGATTTCCTGACGAACACCGTCGTCGGTGAAGATGTGGACTCGGTCAAGCGTATGCGCAAAATCGCCATTGAAAGCCCGATTACAAATTCCGTCGAAGGAATCACGGGGCCCAAATGGTTCGGTACGATCACCAAAAAGATCAACCTGCTGAAAGTCGTCGAAGATAAGGTGGCAGGCGATCTTGTTGACTTAACCCACGACATCCGCTCCAGCGCCAACACGACATTTATGATCCTGCTGGTCTTCACCTTGGTATTGTTGGCGATTACGGCTGTTTTGGTCACTGTAATTGTTCGCGGCATTACCCAGCCCATCGCCGGCATGACCGAAAGCATGTCCGTTCTGGCGGGCGGCGACAAGTCCATCGAGATAGAAGGTGCCCACCGCGGCGATGAAATTGGCGACATGGCCCAGGCTGTTGAAGTTTTCAAGGAAAACATGATCAAAGCCGACCAACTGGCCGCCGAACAAGCCAGCGAGAATGAAGCCAAGGAAAAGCGCCGTCTTGCCATGGAAGAACTGGCGGCCTCTTTTGAAAACAGCGTCAGTTCGGTTTTGGGCGAGGTTGGAGATGCCTCCAACACCATGAAAATGACAGCCGAAGGGATGTCGGCAACGGCTGAGGAAACATCACGCCAGTCAACAGCAGTGGCAGCGGCGGCGGAAGAAGCCTCAACCAATGTCCAGACAGTGGCTTCAGCAGCAGAAGAGTTGTCCTCCTCTATCAGCGAGATCAGCCGTCAGGTTCAGCAGTCGACGGAAATTTCCGGCACGGCGGTGGATGCCGCCCAAAAGGCTGATGAAATGGTCCAGGGTCTGGCCATGTCTGCCCAGAAAATCGGCGAGGTCGTCGAAATGATTACCGACATCGCCGATCAGACCAACCTGCTGGCCCTCAACGCGACCATCGAAGCTGCCCGCGCTGGCGATGCCGGCAAGGGCTTCGCGGTTGTTGCTTCGGAAGTGAAGAATCTGGCCAACCAAACCGCCAAGGCGACTGAGGAAATTGGCAGCCAGATTGGTGATATTCAGGGCGCGACCCAGCAATCGGTCGAGGCCATTCAGGGCATCACCAAGACCATCGGTGAAATCAGCGAGGTCTCTGCGGCAATCGCAGCAGCGGTTGAGGAGCAGGGTGCGGCGACATCTGAAATCGCCCGTAATGTCGAACAGGCATCTGCCGGAACCTCGGACGTGACGACCAATATCGCTTCGGTCAATACGGCCGCGGATGAAACCGGTAAAGCGGCAAATGATGTTCTTGCCGCTGCAGGCACGATGTCAATGCAGTCCGAAAAACTAAGCAGTGAAGTCAATTCATTCCTTAGTGGATTGAAAGACGCTTAACAGAGACCGATGATCAGGCAAGTTCCCGGGCCGTCCATAACGCCGATATGAAAACGACGACGGCTACGGCTTGATGGGCGGCTGCCAGCGGCACCGGAATAACCAGCAGCAAGGTCGTGATGCCCAGTATTACCTGTATCAGCACGACGCCAGCGAGACAATTGACTGCCAAGCTGGCGCGCGGTGTTAAATCACTTTGACGGGCCCTGAACCATAAGACGGCGACCAACACCAATAAGGCTTCGGCCAAAATCCGGTGATTAAACTGGACACTCAAAATGTCCTCGAACAGGTTCAAATAAACGGGTGAGAGCTGATAAAGATCAGCCGGGAAAAACGCCCCGTCCATCAATGGAAATGTGTTGTAGGCAAAACCGGCGTCCAATCCGGCAACGAAACCGCCTGACAGTGCGGTCACAAAAGCCCATACAAAAACCAACATGGCGAAAGCCTTTAACGGACGCGCCACCCCGTCTTTCGACCCGTATTTAAACAGCAATCCCAAAGCGACCCATTCGATAACCCCAATGATAACCAGGGCCAGCGAAAAATGGGCCGTCAAACGGTACTGACTGACATCGGGTCGATCTACCAAGCCACTTTTGACCATGTACCACCCCATCACGCCCTGCAAACCGCCAAGCACGAACATCAACAGCATTTTGCGAGTGAGGTCCCGGTTGAGCCAACCACGCAGCAGGAAAAAGACGAAGGGCACAAAAAACACGACACCGATTAATCGTCCCCACAGGCGGTGCAGGAATTCAAACCAGAAGATCGCCTTGAACCCGGCCAGGTCCATGTGCTTGTTCACTTTCTGGAATTCCGGTGACAGCTTGTATTTATCGAAGACGGCCATCCACTCGGCCTCACCCATGGGCGGCAACCAGCCGGTAACCGGTCGCCATTCAACCATCGACAAGCCCGAATGGGTCAACCGGGTAACCCCACCCAGCACGACCATGGCGAAAACCATGGCGATAACGCCAAACAACCACATGGCAATGATCACGTGACGGCGATGAAGTTCAGTATCGGAAATCGCATTCATCGTCAGGAGCCTTCCGCGTTGAGCGCCAACCAGTCCGAAAGCGAACCGTTGAGACGTTTTAGGGTCGCGGCATCCAGTTCAAGATCGGTGAAACGCATACCCTCCTTGATCCTGAGACGCAGCATCTTCATACCGCCTTCATAGGTGACTTCCTGCACCGTCACGGTCTTGTTCCATGGGGCATTGATGGTTTCCAAATCGGTAATGGAGTCCTGAGCACTCAAAGTCGTCTTCTCCCTAATAGGCAATGCGGTCAAAATATCGCGCTCTTAAAATCAGCCGTTGTTGACTTTCATCATCTTCAAAAGCAGTCCGGTTGTGAAGCACGTTATGACACAATACCCCTTCCCCGGCTGCCAGACGATGCCTGTAAATGTATTGATTGTCGCTGGCCATCAATTCAGACAGAAAGCCAACGGCTTGCGCGGTCAAGGGGTCATCACGCCAAACGATCGAGCGAGTCCGGGCGGTATAGCGCATATGCAGAAACGCCCCCTCATCCGGACAGGAAAACACCGGGCCACTCTGGGCCGCACGGATAACACCGGCGCCTTCATCGTTTGCCGGTATCAGCATTGCATCAGGGTGCATCAGGACGCGGATGAAATCAGGGTTCTCCTCGCGCATCAGAATGTAGGCGATTTCAGGATCCATCAAAGCGTTAGCCCCGCCACCCTCTGCCGGGTTTACACAATGCAGGATCATCGCCCTGATTTGCTGATCGGGCTTGTTGTAATATCCGTCCGTGTGCCAGCTGATCGGCCGGTTTGTGTAGGGAATATAACGGCCCCGGCGTCCGCCCTCGGCGACACTAAGGGGCGTGATCGCATCTTCATCAGCACAAAGATTGGCGTCCCGATGGCTAAGAGCGAAAGATGCCGCCAGGGAATCAAGCGCCTTCTTGGCCCGTTCTACATCTCCATCGAAACCAGTCTTGCTGACATAGAGCGCCATATTGGTTTTAGCGATCTTGTGTCGCAGGGCGGCACACTCGGTTGCGGTCGGGTTTTCAAAATCGCCGACTTCGACAATCAACGCTTCGGCACATTCGGGATAGTCATTCAACTTGTCATCACGCCATCTGGCATATGCCGCATCGTTATCAAGATCGAAGGAATCGGGCTGGATGACGGATTGGTTCACTGTAAAAAAACTCTCTTTTTTATCCAAATGGCGATTGTTCGCAGTTGCGGAATCAATTCTATTTGACCCCAATTATCGCTTCAAAACAATAAAATAACGGCAGAAAACATAGCTTTATACAGAAGTTAACGTGAAGAGTATTTTTATGAAAAAAGCTATAGATTCATTAAACCATATTAGATTATAGTAATATACAAGATAACAAACGGAACCGCCACCAACCAGCGGCCCGCCAAAACAATAAGGTTGGCAAAAAATAACCTGGAGTGCTTTCAGTCAAGGAGGGTTGCCTGCCATAGATTTGATCGCCCCTGAAGTATAAGGGGATATCGCGCCGTTTAACTTTTTCCAACCATCAGGTCGCCACCAGGGGTTTCCAGGCTGGCCTGAACAAACGGGACCGGATGTCCTGTTTTTTGGAAAAGGTGGGGATAATGGCGGTTCTGTATCTGGCCCACCCAAAAAAATAACCGCTTTCGATGGCATTCTTGATGTCAAGACTGCCCACTGGGAAGTTTAACGTAATCCTGTAGAGGAAATTCACATGGCAAAGCAAATGCCCGCAACGCCACTTCTGGATCAGCTGGAAGACGGCCCCTGGCCCAGCTTCGTGACCGGCCTTAAAAGACTGGCCAATGACGAAAGTCAGCAATACGCACCGATGATGAAATCCCTGCTCGGTCAGCTAGAGCATTCCTATGACACCCGCAAGGGCTACTGGAAGGGCGGCACCGTTGGTGTTCGTGGTTACGGCGGCGGCATCATCCCGCGCTTTTCGGAAGTCGCTGGTGAGTATCCGGAATCGTCTGAATTCCACACCATGCGCGTTATGCCCCCTGCCGGTATGCACTATGACACCAAGACATTGCGCGACTTGTGCGATATCTGGGAAAAATATGGCTCAGGCCTGATCGCCTTTCACGGCCAGTCCGGTGACATCATGTTCCAGGGCATTTCAAGCGCCAACATCCAGGTCTGCTTCGATGAAATGAACGAGATTGGTTTTGATCTTGGTGGTGCTGGTGCCGCCATCCGCACCTCGATGAGTTGCGTCGGCGCCGCCCGTTGCGAACAATCCAACTATGACGAAGCGCGCGCCATGCGCACGGTCATCAACAACCTGCTCGACGACATGCACCGTCCCAGCTTGCCTTATAAAATGAAGTTCAAGTTCAGCGGCTGCGCTAACGACTGTGTTAATGCTTCCCACCGTTCCGATGTTGCGGTTCTGGGCACCTGGCGTGACGACATCAAGGTTGACCAGGACAAGGTCAAGGAATTCGTCAACGAAAATGGCCGCAAGATGGTCAACGATCAGGTTATCAACATGTGTCCGACACGCGCCTTGTCGTTGAATGACGATGATACGCTTGATATTGACAATCGAAGCTGTGTCCGTTGTATGCACTGCATCAACGTCATGACCAAAGCCCTCTCTCCGGGCGATGACAAGGGCATTTCCATCCTTGTCGGTGGCAAGCGCACGCTGAAGATTGGTGATCTCATGGGTTCCATGGTTGTTCCGTTCATGAAGCTTGAAACCGATGAAGACTTCGAGAAACTCACAGAACTGACCGAAGAAATGGTTGAGTTCTTTGCCGAAAACGCACTGGAGCATGAGCGCACAGGTGAAATGATCGACCGTATCGGCCTGATCAATTATCTGGACGCACTTGGCCTGGATGTCGACCCCAACATGGTCGCCCATCCGCGCACCAGCTCGTATGTCCGCATGGATGACTGGGACGAGCAGGCTGAAAAGTGGGACCAGCGCAAATCAGGCTCAGCGGCCGCCGAATAAGCGCCCTGAACATAAAACGAGAGATTGGAGAATTAAGTAATGAGTGAGGCTACTGAAAAACCGCGGATGCCTATTGAGTGTGGCGTCCCTGACCCGATGCCGCTGATGCACCCGTTAATGCGCGAAAACTACGGTAAGTGGAGCTGGCATGACCGTCCCCGTCCGGGCGTCCTGCACCACGTTGCAAAAAGTGGTGATGCAATCTGGACCGTCAAGGCTGGCACCCAGCGTCAAATGGACCTGGGCACCATCCGCAACCTGTGTGATATCGCCGACGAAATGGCTGACGGGCATGTTCGTTTCACGACCCGCTCTAACGTCGAGTTTATGGTCAGTGACGAAACCCGCGTTGATCCGTTGATCGAGAAACTGGAAGCAGATGGCTATCCTGTCGGCGGCACCGGTAACTCGATCTCGATGATTTCGCACACCCAGGGCTGGCTGCATTGCGATATCCCCGGCACTGATGCCTCCGGCGTCGTTAAATCCCTGATGGATGAACTTTATCACGACTTCAAACATGAAGAGATGCCCAACCGGGTCAAGATCACCACATCCTGCTGTCAGATCAACTGTGGCGGACAGGGTGATATCGCCATCAACATCCAGCACACCAAACCGCCGGTTATCAACCACGACCTGGTGTCCAATGTGTGCGAACGCCCGGCCGTTGTCGCGCGTTGCCCGGTTGCGGCCATTCGCCCGGCCCTGATCGACGGCAAGCCCTCGCTGGAAGTTGACGAGAAAAAGTGCATCTGCTGCGGTGCCTGCTATCCGCCGTGCCCGCCGATGCAGATCAACGATCCGGAAAATTCGGTTCTCGCAATCTGGGTTGGTGGCAAGCATTCCTCCACCCGGACCAAACCGACTTTCCACAAGCTGGTCATTTCCGGCCTTCCCAACAACGCCCCGCGCTGGCCGGAAGTCGCCGAAGTCGTCAACAGGATTTTGAAGGCTTACAAGGATGACGGACGCCCGTGGGAACGCATGTCCGAATGGATTGATCGTATCGGTTGGCCGCGTTTCTTTGAACTGACCAGCCTGCCGTTCACCAAACATCACATTGAAGACTGGCGTGGCGGACGGAACGCCCTGAACCAGTCCTCGCACGTTCATTTCTAGGGGTTAATGAAACGATGAAATTCGGTATCCTTGTCAACGAAGGCCCGTTCACCCATCAGGCTTCAGATTCCGCCTATCATTTCGTCAAGGCGGCGATCGAAAAAGGCCATCAGGTGATGCGTGTGTTCTTCTATTACGACGGCGTCAACAACGCCAATAAACTTAGTGCGCCACAGTCCGATGACCGCAATCTGGTCAAACTGTGGGGTGAGTTGGGCGCTGAACACAACGTCGACCTGGTTGTCTGCATCGCCGCCGCACTTCGCCGCGGCATCGTTGAAGATAACCTTGCCGATGGGTTCCGCATTTCAGGCCTTGGCCAATTGACAGAGGTCGGCATCGCCGCTGATCGTCTTGTCGTGTTCGGGGATTAAGAAAATGGCTGAAACCGAAATCGAATTTGACACCGCTGGCATTACCAAGAAGTTCATGTACGTCAACCGCAAGGCGCCCTATGGAACCATCTATGCGCTTGAAGTGCTGGAAGCTGTCTTGATCTCTGCCGCTTTTGAACAGCACGCCTGCATCGTCTTTATCGATGATGGCGTCTATCAAATCAAAAAAGGGCAGGACACCGACGCTGTCAACATGAAGAACTTCTCGAAAACCTACGGCATCATTGCAATGGAAAAAGAAGATGCCGACGAGGACGAGGACATGGATATGGAATGGCGCATTATCGTCGAAGAAGAATCCATGGAAGCGCGCGGGCTGACTGCTGATGACTTTGTCATCGATGTTGAAGTCATCGCCAGCACCGAACTTGCCGGCATTATGGCCGAGCAAGAAATCGTTATTTCCGGATAACAGAAAGGGAGAACCAGACAATGCTTCATACCATCAATAAATCTCCCTTCGAGCGCAACAGCCTGGACAGTTGTCTAAGGTTGAGCGTCAAAGGTTCGCCGATCCTGCTGATCGAGGACGGCGTCTTGGCCGCAACCAAGGGGACATCTGTCTCTGACAAGGTAGCGGCTGCAACTAACGATCATCCGATGTTCGTCATGGGCCCGGACCTGCAGGCGCGGGGAATAGCCGATGACAGCGTGGCCGATGGCATCACGGTTGTCGATTATGGCGGCTTTGTCGATCTGGTTGTCGAACATGGAACCGTACAATCCTGGCTATAACAGCCAGAACATCTTGAACCACAGAATTTTTTAAAAGGAGACTTGAACTATGGCATATGAAGTAAACGGCAAAAGCTTTGAATCCGACGAAGAAGGCTACCTGATCGATATCGGCTCATGGAATGAAGAGCTTGCCGGTCTGATCGCCAAGGACGAAGAAATCGACATGACCAGCGAGCACTGGGAAGTGGTCAACTTCCTGCGCGAATACTACAACGAATACCAGATCGCCCCGGCGGTTCGTGTTCTTGTTAAAGCGGTCAAGAAAAAACTCGGCGCTGATAAGGGTTCCAACAAATACCTGTACGAGTTGTTCCCGTACGGCCCAGCCAAACAAGCCTGCAAAATCGCCGGCCTGCCCAAACCGACAGGCTGCGTCTAAGCAATCTTTGTTTTTCTTCATTCCGGGGGAGTTTTGTTGCTTCTCCCGGAATGATGAGTTCTTCAAGTATTACCGGAGGGCGTCGCAGCAATGTCAGGTTTTACACTCGCTTACGCATTGGTTTTTTATTTTGCCGTGGTGGTTTTAGTCACCGGAGTTGCCTTCAAGATCAGGCAATTCTGGAGCACGCCAACACCGCTGAAGATTCCGCTGATGCCGGCGCCCATGACCCAAAAAGGTGTGGCCTTCCGGCTGGCCCGCGAAGTTATTTATTTTGAAAGCCTGTTCAAATCCAATAAATGGATTTGGGTTTTCGCCGTGCTGTTCCACGCCGGCTTGGTGCTTGTTGTCTTGCGCCACCTGCGTTACTTCACCGAACCTGTCTGGTTCTGGGTGGTTCTTGTCCAGCCGTTTGGCATTTACGCAGGCTTTGCCATGGTCGCTGGGCTTCTTGGTCTTTGGGCGCGGCGCTTTGTGGTTGACCGCATTCGATACATATCAAACTTGTCTGACCACCTGATGCTGGCCTTACTGACGCTCATCGGTGTCAGCGGCCTGATGATGAAATATGTCGCCCGCACCGACATTATTGCCCTCAAGGCTTTCTGCCTTGGCCTGATGCGTTTTGACCTGCAACCGTTACCCGCCGACCCGGTGTTGCTTTTGCATCTGGGACTGGTTGCGGCATTGATGATTGTTTTTCCGTTTTCCAAATTGCTGCACGTCCCCGGCGTATTTTTCAGCCCCAGTCGTAACCAGGTCGATGACGCCCGTGACAAGCGCCATCTGGCACCGTGGGCGGCGAAGCTGGATACGCAGAGTAAGATTTAAGCGAGCGAGGAATTATAAGTGGCTAAAAAACCAGAATACACAGCCCCGCCGTTTAGGACAGAGCTGGAAAATCCTGCCCTCGTTGAGGGTGCGATGGCCCATTCCCAGCCCTTCATCGCTGCCCCTGAACATCAGACAGAATTGGGTTTCCCCGGGGAACTGGTCGATGGCTGGGAACAGAAGGCGGTCGATAAACTGGGCGACCTTCTGCAAAAAAACCGCGCTCTTCGCGTCTACCTGGACAGTTGCGTTAAATGCGGTGCCTGTACCGACAAGTGCCACTACTTCATCGGCACCGGCGATCCCAAAAACATGCCCGTTGCGCGCCAGGACCTGCTGCGCTCGGTATACCGGCGCTACTTCACATTCGCTGGCAAAATTGCGCCGGGACTGGTTGGCGCCAAGGATATGACCAAGGATGTGCTGGACGATTGGTACAAGTATTTCCATCAGTGTTCACAGTGCCGCCGCTGTGCTGTGTTCTGCCCCTACGGCATCGACACAGCCGAAATTTCCATGGCCGCCCGCGACATTATGGATCACATCGGCCTGGGCACGAAATATTCCAACGAAATCCTCGGCAAGGTCCACAAGATCGGCAACAATCTTGGGCTGCCCGAAAATGCCCTGATTAATACCATGGAAGGGCTTGAAGAGGATGTTGAAGAGGAAACCGGCATCACAGTGCGCTTCCCCGTCGATAAAAAGGGAGCCGACGTATTGCTGGTCACCCCGTCGGCTGATTTCTTCGCCGAACCCCACGTTGACGGCCTGATTGGTTACGCCAAGGTCTTCCATCAGGCAGGCATTAACTGGACGGTCAGCTCACACGCCTCCGAAGCCGCAAACTTCGCCATGTTCATTGGCTCCTATGAACAAATGCACAAAGTCGCCCAGCGGATCAGGCAGGCGGCGCTGGATCTGGGCGTCAAGCGCGTCATTTTTGGCGAATGCGGCCATGCCTGGCGCGTTGCCTACAGTTTCCTCAATTCTCTGGCCGGTCCGTGGGATTTCCTCGACCCGAAATACCCCAAACCGCAACATATTCTTGAGGTCACCTACGATCTTATTCAGCGCGGGGCGATTAATCTCGATGCCTCTGCCAATGACGACAAGGTGCTGACCTTCCACGATTCATGCAACGTCGCACGGGCCACCCGCATGGGCGATGTTGAAGGTGGCCAGTTCATGATCCCGCGTGAAGTGATCAAGGCCAGCGTCAACAATTTTGTCGACATGAACCCGGACACCATTAACGAGAAAACATTCTGTTGTGGCGGCGGCGGAGGTCTGCTGACCGATGATTTAATGGAACTGCGCATCAAGGGCGCACTACCCAGAATGGAAGCATTAAAGGACGTCGTTGATAGCCACGGCGTCACCCACATGGCGGCAATTTGCGCCATTTGCAAAAGCCAGTTTGCCAAGGTGATGCCGTACTACGGTTTCCCCATGGACATGGTTGTCAGTGTTCACCAGCTCGTCAGCGATGCGATCCAGCTGGGAACCAAAGAATAAACAAGGAAAACGAATATGACCGCGACGCCCGAGAAAAAACTGACTTATCGCCGCTACGAAGAAGGCGATACGGCCTATGACGATTTTACCGATAAGATTTTTATGGCTGGTCATAGCCACAAATGCCCGACCTATGTTCACCGCAGCCCCCCGTGCCAGGGATCGTGCCCGTCCGGCCATGACATTCGCGGCTGGTTGGCTATTGCTCGCGGTCAGGACAAACCCACCGACGAGGAAACGCCCTGGCAGCAATATGCATTTGAACGCATGACCGAAGCCAACCCCTTCCCCAGTGTCATGGGACGCGTATGCCCGGCGCCATGTGAAAGCGGTTGCAACCGAAACGAGGTCGATGATTTCGTCGGCATTAACGCTGTCGAACATTACGTTGGCGACTGGGCCATCGAAAACAAAGTTGCCTACCCTGCCGCTGGATCTGACACGGGCAAGAAAGTCGCCATCATCGGTGGTGGCCCGGCTGGTCTTTCCGCCGCCTATCATTTGCGCAAGCTGGGTCACGGCGTCACCTTATTTGACGAACACGAAGAACTTGGCGGCATGATGCGCTACGGGATTCCGGGCTACCGGACACCACGCGACATGCTCGATTCTGAAATCAACCGCATCATCGACATGGGCGTTGAAGTCAAAACCTCGACCCGTATTGGTGAAGACATTTCCATGGAACAGGTCGATAGCGACTTTGATGCCGTGTTCTGGGGCATTGGCGCACAATCCGGCCGGGCCCTGCCTGTTACCGGTGCCGATGCCAGTAACTGCATTACCGGCGTCGCCTTTCTTGAAGCCTTCAACCAGGGCCGTTTGCAGCATGTCACCGGTCGTGTCGTCGTCATTGGCGGCGGCGATACATCCATCGACGTTGCCTCCGTCGCCCGCAGGTTAGGTCACATTTCAACGAGCCACGATCAGGACCGCCCTGAAACCATCGTCATCGGCCAAACCGCCCACGATGTTGCCACTACGGCCGTGCGTGAAGGCGCCGATGTGACCCTGACCTCGCTGTTCAAGTTTGAGGATATGATGGCTTCCGCCCGCGAGCGCGAAGACGCCGTTTCCGAAGGTGTCGACATCAAGGACGGTGTCATGCCGCTGGAAGTTCTGCTTGACGATAACGGACGGGCGCGGGCCTTGAAAATGTGCAAATGCGACATGGACGGCATGACCCCGATACCGCAGGAAGGCACCGAATTCGAACTGGAATGCGACCTGATCGTTTCGGCCATCGGCCAAAGCGGTAACATGGTAGGCCTGGACGCGCTGGATAACGGCAAGGGATTCATCGACACCGACAAAAACTACAAGGTTACAGACAAAGACAACCACTTTGCCGGTGGCGATATTATTCGCCCCCACCTGCTGACCACTGCTATCGGTCATGCCTCCATCGCCGTCGAGGGAATCCATAAATTTCTCATCGGTCAAGAACAGGCCGAACGTCGTCCCCAGGTTGACGTCCACCACTTCAACCTGTTGTCGGAATTACATCAACGTCATCTGGACCCGAAGGAATTCCCACATCAACCGACGCGCGGCACCGATACGGAAGACTACGCGGTTCACAACTATGAAAACCGTGCCGATAAACAAATCATCCCCCATGACCAGCTTTTCCTGGGTCATTTCGGATATGAAGAACGCAACCACCGTGAAGAAATTAAAATCGGCTCCGATGCCGTTCTTGGAAACTTTGACGAACGCCTCAATAGCGTGACCGAAGAACAAGCACAGGCCGAAGGCCAGCGGTGCATGAGCTGCGGCATGTGTTTCGAGTGCGACAATTGTATCATCTATTGCCCACAGGACGCCGTCTTCCGGGTCAAGAAAGATCAGGTTGCCATCGGTCGCTACGTCGATACGGATTACAATAAATGCATTGGCTGCCACATTTGTATGGACGTTTGCCCAACCGGCTACATCCAGATGGGCCTAGGGGAATAAGGTTTAGGGAACGGAGCACGCTGCGATGATCCATGTGAAAAGCCTGTTGGGTGTTTTATTTGCCGCTGTGTTGGTTTTGGCCATTGCCGCCCCTGCCGCTATGGCTGACAGCACGGTTCCCCTGCCAAGCCTGGCAAAGGCTTTCAAGGGCACGCAATGTGTCGAGCCTGCCGATGTCATGCGCCGCCAGCACATGACGTTCCTGGACCACCAGCGTGACGAAACCATGCGTCAGGGTATTCGCGGCAACAAATACAGTTTGCAACAATGTATTGACTGCCACGCCACCGCCGATCCGAAAATCATGGACGGTTCCGTGCGCACCCTGCAACCGTTCTGCGGCGAATGCCATGCTTACGCGGCTGTCAATATTGACTGCTTCGCCTGTCACAATCCGACGACTCCGCTGCAAACGTCAGGAAATGCCCCTCTCGACAAAATGATCGCCGCCCACATGGACAGCAAGAAGAGGGACAGCCAATGAGCACGTCGAAAACCTTTGATGTCGCCAGGCGCCGCTTGCTAAGTGGCGCTGCTGCCGTCGCCGGCATGGCCATCGCGCCGGGCGTTACCCTGATTGCCCCTGCTGATGCCCGCCAGGCTGGTGAGGCAGCATCTGACAAAGTCCGTTGGGGTTTGCTCATTGACGCCAATAAATGTGATGCCGGATGTGATGACTGTGTCGTCGCCTGCAGAACCGAAAACGGCTGGCAAGGCCACGAACGCCCAACCACCGACCCGCAATGGATCCGCAAGGTCAATTTGAAAGACAACAAGACAGGCGCAACCCTTTCCCTGCCGGTCATGTGCCAGCACTGTGAAAACCCGCCTTGTGTCGATGTTTGCCCAACCGGTGCTTCCATGCGCCGCGCCGATGGCATCGTTCTGGTTGACCGCCATACCTGCATTGGCTGCCGCTACTGCATGATGGCCTGCCCCTACAAGGCCCGCTCGTTTGTTCACGAAGATACCAGCGGTCAAAAACCCCACATGCCAAGAGGCAAAGGCACAGTGGAATCATGCACATTGTGCGCCCACCGTATTGATGTCGGCGGCACCCCGGCCTGTGTTGAGGCTTGCGGCCAAAAGGCAGGCAAGGAAGCAATGATGTTTGGCGATCTGAATGATCCGGATAGCGCCATTTCCAAAGAACTGGGCAAACGCGCCACCACTCGTTTGCGCGCCGATCTGGGCCTTGAGCCCGGCGTCCATTATCGTGGCCTGTAGGAGAGGATAAAAAAAATGAAACCAGTCCTCTTTACCCAAATCGAAGGAAATTCTGGCGCTTACTGGAGCTTGCTCGGCTGGCTCTCCGCCTTTGCCGCCGCGGGTTTTGGCGCCATGTGGTACATGGAACACAACGGCCACTGGGTCACTGGTATGAACAATCAGGTTGTCTGGGGAACGCCGCATGTGTTTGCCGTGTTCTTGATCGTCGCCGCTTCCGGGGCCTTGAACGTGGCCTCCATATCATCGGTTTTTGGCCGCACCATGTACAAACCGCTGGCCAGACTTTCGACCTTGCTGGCCCTGGCTTTGCTAGCTGGTGGGCTGATGGTGTTGTTGCTTGATCTGGGTCGGCCTGATCGGCTGATCGTGGCCATGACCAAATACAATTTCAAATCGATTTTCGCCTGGAACATCTTCCTTTACACCGGCTTTTTCGTCGTCGTCGGCATTTACATGTGGATGATGATGGAGCGGCGCATGAACCGCTATACCAAAATGGCAGGCATCGCCGCCTTCATCTGGCGGTTGGCGCTGACCACCGGTACCGGTTCTATTTTCGGCTTCCTTGTCGCCCGTCAGGCTTATGACGCCGCCATCATGGCGCCGATGTTTATCATCATGTCGTTCTCGTTTGGACTGGCCTTCTTCCTGCTGGTCCTGATGGTCAGTTGCAATGGCACGAGTCGCCCCCTTGGCGATGCGACCCTTGCCAAACTGAAAAATCTGCTCGGCGTATTTGTCGCCGCCGTGCTGTATTTCGTCACCGTGCAGCACCTGACCAACCTGTACGCCGCCGAACATCACGCCGTTGAGGCCTTCATCCTGCGTGATGGCGGCATTTACACGGCGGTTTTCTGGATCGGTCAAATCGCCATTGGCGGACTGGCCCCGCTTGCCCTGCTTTACCACCCCAGCACCGGCAAGGATCGCTCCATGATCGCGTTGGCCGCAGGGATGGTCATCGTCGGCGGCCTGGCCCAGATTTATGTGATTATCATTGGTGGACAAGCCTTTCCGCTGTCGATTTTCCCGGGCTACGAAGTTTCCAGCAGTTTCTTCGACGGGGTCGTTGCTTCATATAGTCCCAGCTTGCCTGAAATTGTGTTGGGCTTGAGCGGCATCGCCACCACCTTGCTGATCGTCGCTGTCGCTTTGCGCGCCCTGCCCTTCCTGCCAGCCAGCTTGGCTGACGCCGATGTGGATCCGCATTATGTCGCCCCGCCAGAACCGGAAGTTATCGAAGAAGATGCAAGCGAAGGCGATGAGGCTGGTGAAGTCGCCTGACTTCTCTGCCAATTATACGCTTATTGCGCTATAACACCCCCGGAGACGCCTGATGTGCCGATGGATCGCCTATAGTGGAGAGCCGATTTTTCTGGAAGAGCTTATAGCCAAACCGGAAAACTCGCTGCTGACCCAAAGCCTGCACGCCCGTGAGGCGAAGGTCGAAACCAATGGCGACGGCTTTGGTTTCGGCTGGTATGCGCACCGTGATGAGCCCGGCCATTACCGGGAAGTCCTGCCTGCATGGAATGATGAAAACCTGCGCAGCCTGTCGAGGCAAATTCGCTCACCGATGTTTTTCTCGCATGTTCGTGCCTCCACCGGCACTGCCACCAACCGGTCCAACTGCCATCCCTTCGTACAAGGGCGCTGGATGTTTATGCATAACGGACAGGTCGGTTCCTACGCCATCCTGCGTCGTCAGCTTGAGGGACTTATTCCTGATGAGCTTTACAGCCAGCGCATTGGCACCACCGATAGCGAGGCCCTGTTCCTGGCCGCTTATGGCCGCGGCCTGAATGATGACCCCTTCGGCGCGGTTTGTGCGACCATTGATGATATCCTCGATTTGATGGAGGAGGCGGAAATCAGCGAACCGCTGCGCTTCACCGCCGCCTTCGCCGATGGTAATGACATATACGCCTTTCGCTACAGCAGCGATGAATTCGCACCTTCCCTTTATCACTGTAAGGAAGATGACAGTCTGCTGATCGTCTCTGAGCCACTTGATGAAGGCAAACATGACTGGCAGGCCGTTCCCCAGGGACACGCCATCATCGGCAACGGCAAGGAAGGCGCGCCGCTGATCAAGGAAATGACCATGCGCCCCCGCAGCGGCAACTAGGAATACCTGTCTATGACTGAAGAACACCCATTCGCCCAATACGTCCGCATCATTGGTAAAGGACCGAACCTGTCCCGTCCTTTGAGCGGTGATGAAATGTATCAGGCGGCGACCATGATCATGAGAGGCGAGATTGAACCGCTTCAGCTTGGCGCTTTTCTGTGTATCCTGCGTATGCGCACGGAAGTGCCCGAGGAAGGTGCCGGTTTCGTGCGCGCCGTCCGCGATACGTTGGAGCTTCCGCAAGACATTCCCGAAGTTGATCTGGACTGGTCGTCCTATTCCGGCAAGAAACGCCAGTTGCCCTGGTTTCTACTGGCCGCCCAGTTACTGGCGCAGAGCGGTGTTCGCATTTTCATGCAAGGAACGGAAGGCCACACGCCGGATCGGGTATATTCACGCGAGGCTTTGCAATCCCTTGGTATTCCCATTGCCGGTTCACTGAGCGAAGCCGCCGAGCACATCAGAAAAACTAACTTCGGCTTTTTGCCATTGGCCCAATTGTCACCAAAACTTCAGGAAATTATTGACCTGAAACCGGTGCTTGGTCTGCGCTCGCCGGTCAATACCTTCGGGCGCATGGTTAATCCGTTCAATGCCGCCCACGAAATTCAAACCGTCTTCCACCCCAATTATCGCGACGTACACCGCGACACCGCCAATCTTTTGGGTCAGAAGCACATGGCTGTGTTCAAGGGTGAAGGTGGTGAGGTCGAACGGCGACCGCAAAAACCGGTTGAAGTACAAAGCCTGCATAATGGCGTCTTAAGTGAAGAAGAATGGCCAGCCCTGCTACCCGAAGACAGCATCAAAATTGACGAGGATATGAATCTTGAACGCCTGAAAACCATCTGGAGCGGCGAGGAACAGGACACCTACGCCACTGCCGCTGTTACCGGAACGGCGGCCATTGTCTTGCGTTTACTGGGTCGCGCAGACAGCCCCGCCGACGCCACCACTTTGGCTGAAAAAATGTGGACCGAGCGCAACACATCCCGGTTAGGGGATTAACCAAGTATGGCGCACATTCTGATTTCAGCAGCTCACAAGTCATCGGGCAAGACCACGGTCTCAATCGGTCTGGCTGCGGCGTTGACCGGTCAGGGGCTGAATGTGCAAACATTCAAGAAAGGGCCCGACTACATCGACCCCATGTGGCTGGCTCGGGCGACAGCCACTCCTTGCCGTAATCTCGACTACTACACCATGAGCGCCCAAGAAATTCTTGCGACATTTTCCGGCCATTCCCACGGCGCTGATTTTTCATTGATTGAAGGCAACAAGGGCCTTTTTGACGGCCTTGACCTTGAAGGTGGCAATTCCAACGCCGCCCTGGCGACCTTGCTCGGCGCGCCGGTGATCCTGGTTATTGACGCCCGCGGCATGACCCGCGGCATCGCTCCGCTGATCCTTGGTTATCAAGCCTTCGACCCGGCCCTTAACATCGCTGGTGTTATCCTTAACAAAGTCGGTGGCCCGCGCCACGAGCGCAAACTACGCGCCATTATCGAACACTACACAAACGTACCGGTGCTGGGCGCCGTCCACCGTGACGAACGACTTGAAATCGCCGAGCGGCATCTTGGATTAACACCCAGCAACGAGGCACCGGAGGCGGACGCAAAAATTTCCGCCATTGCGTCCCTGATCGCAGCGCAAGTTGATCTGGATGCCATCAAACGCATTGCCGCAACAGCGATCGACCTTGCTGCCTCCGCCCTTCCCAGACCCAGCGCCAGCAACGCCGATCTCACCATCGGGGTGGCCAAAGACTCCGCCTTCGGTTTTTACTATCCGGGCGATCTGGAAGCACTGGAAGACGCCGGCGCAAAACTGATCACCATCGACATGACCAAAGATACGGCGTTGCCAGAAATTGACGGCCTGTTCATCGGTGGCGGTTTTCCTGAAACCCGCATGGCCGAACTTGAAGCCAACACGGCCATGCGTGACGCCGTTGCCCGGGCCATTGATGACGGCCTTCCGGCCTACGCAGAATGTGGCGGTTTGATGTATTTGGCGCGCTCTTTAACATGGAACGGCGAGACCCATGCCATGGCAGGGGTGATTGCCGGTGATGTTATCATGCACAAAACAGCCCAAGGTCGTGGGTACGTACGTTTACGCGAAACAGGGAATGGTCCGTGGCCATTAGTCGATGCTGGCGGCAGGCCGGGCGAAATTCCGGCCCATGAATTTCACTATTCATCCATTGAAAACCTTGAAGGCGACCCCAACTTCGCTTACGAAGTGCTGCGCGGTCATGGTTTTGACGGCAAGCACGATGGTCTGGTTTATCGCAACCTGCTTGCCAGTTACGCCCACCTTCGCGATGTCGGGGCCAACCGCTGGGCGGCGCGCTTTATCAATTTTGTCAGGTCATGTAAAAAATCTTCGGCCAAAAACATCAAGAACCAGGAACAGTCTTAATGAATGCACCATCATCCGTTTACATCATCGGCGCCGGGCCGGGTGATCCCGACCTGTTAACCATCAAGGCGGCCAGACTTCTAAAAGAAGCCGAAGTCGTGGTTTTTGACCGCCTGGTGTCCGAAGAGATTCTGGAACTGGTGCCAGCGGGCACAACCCGTATTTTCGCCGGCAAAGCGGCCCGTGACCACCATATGCCACAAGAGGAAATCAACGAGTTACTGGTTTCACTGGCAAAAAGCGGCCGCAAAGTTGTGCGCCTGAAAGGTGGCGATCCGTTTATCTTCGGTCGTGGCAGCGAGGAATCACTGTATCTTGCCAAAAACAATATACCCTTTGAAATCGTTCCCGGAATCACAGCCTCTGCCGGATGCGGGTCCTACGCCGGTATCCCCCTGACTCACCGAGGACTGGCGACGGGAGTGCGTTTCGTCACCGGCCATTGTCGTGAAGGCAAGCATCTGGACCTGAACTGGCAAAGTCTCGCCGACCCGGAAACCACACTGGTCATTTACATGGGGTTGATCAACGTCGCCAAAATCAGAGACGAGCTTATAAAGGCAGGGCTCCCTGCAGACACCCCGGCGGGCGCCATCGAGCGGGGTACTACAGCCGAACAGAGAACAATCCTGACAACACTGGAAGAACTGCCCGCGTGCATTGAAAAGGCCGAGTTGAAAGCCCCGAGCCTTCTGATTATCGGTCGCGTCGTTCAACTGGCCGAAGAATTAAGCTGGCATATTCCGGCTATGGACTGCGATGTTGAAGCGCACGGATGAGACCCTGCTACTGGTCGCACACGGCTCATCAAGACCCGGTGGTGATAATCCGGTTGCCATGCAGGCCCGGCATCTTAAGTCGTTAGGGTTGTTCGGTGATGTAAGTTGCGGTTTTTTAAAGCAAGCGCCGTTTCTTTCTGATGTGTTAAACCAGATTCACACCGACAAGCTCACCGTCGTGCCCATGTTAAGTGGCCACGGTTACATTACAGACACCCTGATCCCTGAAGCCCTTGCGGTGCTTGAAGGCACCCACAATGTCAGGCTTTGCCAACCGCTTGGCAGTCATTCCGGCATTGCCGATATTATGGCAGAGCGGGCCAACTCGATTATCACATCGCAAAGCCTCGATCCTGCTGACGTGTCGATTCTTGTTGCCGCCCACGGCAATACCGGCAATCCCGAAAATGCCGTGCAGGCAAGATCCCTGGCCGGGCGTATCCAAGCCATGACAAATGGCGCCCCAACCGACGCTGTCTTTATCGAGGAAGAACCCTTTATTTCAAACTGGCCCACGATGACAACAGCGAACAACCTGATTGTCCTGCCGTATCTGATCGGCGGCGGTTTGCACGGGGCTGAGGATGTACCTGAAATGCTTGGTCTCGATGCCACTGACCCGGCCTTTGACGCGCTTTCCCGCAACACCCCCTTCATCGGCCCTTTAAGCGCCCACAACCGCTCAATCTGGTGTTGCCGGGCGCTTGGTTTTGAACCGACGATTGGCGACATTATTCTTGATCTGGCGGGTTAGAAACCCGGCCAAAGAACCTTTTCCTTGGCCAATGGCAAACTTATTCCCATTCTTTCATACTTGTTATGTCCATATGGCCGGGATATTGCTAGAATGTTGCTAAACAGATCTGCCATGCCAATACACATGTGAGGATCGGGGCATTGGTTTCAACGGTGAACATTCATAAAAAGCCGCATCTGCTGATAGTTGAAGACGATGAAATGATGCAGTCGTTGCTTGCGGTCTATCTGGAGCAGGAAGGCTACGACATAACCGCGGTCCTGACCGGCAAGGACATGTTTTCAGTTCTAAGCAAACGTTCGGCTGATTTGATTCTGCTCGACCTCACCCTGCCCGATGAGGATGGGCTGACCCTGGCACGCCAGGTCCGCGCCCGTTCAAGCGTACCGATCATTATCATGACCGCCCGCAAAGGTATGGAAGACCGGCTGGCTGGCCTTGATATTGGTGCTGATGATTTCCTGACCAAGCCATTCGACCCACGCGAGTTGGTCTTAAGGGTGCGCAATGTCCTTAAACGTACCGGCGACGCAACCCGCGAGGAAAATCAGGTTGTTGGTTTCGATGGATGGAAAATGGATATGACATCGCGCACCCTGACCGGGCCTGACGAAACCGACGTACCTCTTACAAGTGGTGAATTTAATCTTCTTGCCGCCCTGATCAAGTCACCCGGCCGGGTTCAGTCGCGCGACTATTTGCTCGACGCCATCGCCCGAAATGACGAGCCGCCATCTGACCGTATGATCGATGTTTTCGTCAGTCGTCTGCGCAAAAAAATCGGCAAGAATTCAGGTGAGCAAAACTACATCGTTACTGTGCCAGGGCATGGCTACAAGTTCACAGGACCTCTGGATTAATTAATCAGCCAGAATTTCCCGGCCCAGTGCCTGGGTCAGCACCATGTAGAGCTTGCCCATGTCCGAGGACAGGAAGATTGTCGAAAGGACGCCCTGCTGGTCGCGTTTACGTGCCTCAGCAAGGAAGTTTTTGAATTCATCCAGATAACGTGAAACATAATTGCGGAATTCCTGATCGCTCTGGTAGCGTTGCTTGATTGAGGCCAGACGGGCTTTCTCGCGGAAGCCCAGCATCTTGCGAACGAACAGGCCCTTCTCGCCCTTATTAAAGCGTTTCCAGTCATCCTCACTAATCGATGTTTCCATAAGACGGCTCATATCAACGGCAAGAGATTGCAGACGTTCAGAGATAAATGTTGCGCGACGCAGGAAGTCATCAAGCCCGGCTTCCTTGGCGTGAGCCTTCAAGGCAACCACAAGTTCAGAAGCGTCCCCAACAGTCAGTTTCATCTCTTCGGTTTGTTCCTTAAGGGCCGCCGTAACGGTCTCTGCCTGCTTGCTCACCTGTCCTGCGGTCTGGCCAAGAATGCCCGCGCTTTCGCGAACCAGCTTATCCCAGTGATTGATTTGCCCCAGCGCCTTGGCGGTAACCTTGTCTATTTCTTTCGCCCGGGAGCCCATGGAACCGGCCAGCGACGACATTCCCGTTTCAGCCTTTTCATAGGCACCGGAAAGATTTTGCAGCTGGTTGCGCAAAGAATCATAGGCACCGTCCATTGTCGAAGACATTTGCTTTGTACGGATTGAGGCTTCCTTGGAATGACGGCGCATCAATTCGCCAATCTTCTCAAGCTTGGCGGTACCGGCATTGGTGGCACGGGTCATTTCATCAGTGCGCTGGGCCATGGACATACCAATACGCGCCAACCTTGTGGTGACATCATCAGATGTCGTCGCCAGTTCACCCGAATGCTCGCCAAAAGTTTTCACTGCGGCGTCAATAGTCTCGACAGCGCGCCTGGCGTTGTCCGTCATATTCTGTGTGGTTTGCTCAAGGGTTTCTCCAACTCCCTGAATTTGATCGTTAACCCTTATGCCGGTTTCATCCAGCTTGCTGACTTTTTCGTCAAAAATTTCACCAACACTGTCAAAATCGGTTTTCACTTTTTCGGAGCTTGCGGCCAGATTGTCGGAATGACGGTTTAAGGCATTTGTCACCAAATTCATGAGCGTCGCAGCGCGATCAACACTGATCGTCACCTCGTGTGAGCGTTCGTGCAAAACATCGCCGACCTTGCTCATGTTAGCAAGCGCATTGCCCGAGGCACCCGACAGGCCTGAAGCCTGCTGATGGAGTTGATCGCCAAAGGATTTAAGATGTCCACTGGCTTCGTCATAAGCCTTGTTCAAATCCTGACGACGTGTCTGCAACAACTGGCCAACTTCGCCCAGGCGTTCTCCGGCATTGGTCAGGGATGTATCGAGATCGCCGCCATGTAGCCTCAAGGATTGGGCAACACCCTCAAGCCTGCTCGATGCGCGTTCCGTCGCTTCGGTGGCGCCCATCACCTGTTCACGCAAAATTTCCCCTGCTTTTTTAAGATTTTCGGATGCGTCCTCTGACGCCATCCCGACTTCGGCTTCGCTTGACTTTAAGGTTTTACTGACCTGCTCCAGCATCTCAATGGCTTTTGCCTTGGTGCCATCAAGTTCACCGATTTGATGCCCCAAAGAAGCACCAGCATCGGCCAGGCGTTGGGCAGTTTGCTCACCTATATTGCCCAATTCCTCAGTCCGTTCGGCAAATTCACCACCGGATATACGAATACGCTCAGATGCCTGATCACTGGCTTTTGTCAGATCATCAACCTGCCTGTTCATGGCCCCGGAAACCAGAGTGATCAACTTGGCAGCTTTCTCAGACGCCAGGGCGATCTCGCGGGATCGATCTTGCAATGCCGAGCCGACATGAACGATATCCTCGACCGCCGCACCCGATACACTATCCAACCCGTCAGATTGCTTTTGCAAGGACTCCCCGGCAGCCAGCATACGTGTCGCAGCCTGATCCGAAGCGACAGTCATGTTCAGCAACCCACGACGAATTTCTTCGCCAACACCCCTGAGTTTAACCGTCGTCCGGTCTGACTGTTTGTCCAAGTCTTCGGAACGTTCAAGCATGGTTGTCGCAACCTGATCAATATGACTGGTCACCCGGCCGGAAACCTGATTCAATTTTTCGCTCTCTAAGTTGAGCCGGTTTGACGCCACATCGATCCGTTGCTCTGCCGTGTCAGAAACGGTGGTGATTTTATCTGTCGCTATTGTCGATGTCTCGGTCATATGGTGATGAGCCATATCAGCCGTTTCGGACATCCGGAATTTAGCCAAATCCGATGTTTCCGTAAGATGGATGGCTGCGACGCCGGATGCTTCCTCGATTCCACCTTTAACCGCCACGGCAGTTTCAGTCATTGACTTGGTTGCGCCGGATGATTGCTCAAGAATTTTACGGGTCTGATCAGCGACAATATTTCCAAGCTCGCTTAATCGCTTGCTGGCGTCTTCTGATGATCCCTTGATCTCCTCAACCCGGCGGGTAAGCGACGCTGCAACCTGTCCGGTTTTTTCGGTCACTGAATTGACTTCGCCCAAACCATCCAGCAGGGCCCGGGTGGATGTGGCGATAGCGGCGGTTCCGTTTTCGGTGGCCGTCTCCACATTGTTGGCACTCTGCTTCAATATCTGGTTGAGCCCGCCCAGTTGTTCGCTTGATTTTTCCGATGCCGCTGCCAAAGAAACCGTATTCTGGCGAACGCTTTCCCCTGCGTTGTTGATGCGTAAGACGGTGTGGTTTGACATCTTCGATAAGTCATTAACCCTTTCGTGAATGGCCTCGCCTACTTCGTTCACATGGGTGACTGCATCCTCTGAGGCATCGGACAGTTCAAGAGACCTGATGCGCAACCCGTCACCAACCCGTTCAACCTGTTCCAGAACCTTGTCAGAGACCTTGGAGAGATCATGTGATGTCTGGCGCAGAATTTCACCAATGGTCGAAGTTTTGGTCGTTGTGCGATCGGCAATGTCAGTCATTTCGCCAGCCTGCTTGCGAAAACTCTCCCCGCTGCTCTTGACGTTAACAGCGACAAGTTCCGATGTATTGACCAGTTCACGGGCTTGATCGGCCAAGGCTTCGCTAATGGTTCGCACTTCAACGGAGACCTTGTCCGAGGTTTCGTTGAGTAGTCGGGTTTGTTGGTTGATTTTTGCTTCGATATCAGACGATTGTGCGGCGACCAATCGCCCGGTATCGGCAAGGTCATCTGTCTGGTGTTTTAATTGATCACCGATAAGGTTTGTTTGCGCAGCGATTCGGTCGGATCGCTGACTTAAATCCTGGGCATGGCTGTGCAGGGCATCGGCACTGTTCTGCACCTTGCTCGCGGTTTCACTTGAGGTGTGCAACAGTTCACTTAAATGATGTTCAAGGCTTTCCCCGACATCACCAGCCATGCTGACTGTGTTTTCAGAGATATTGCGCAAATCTTCAACCCGTTCCTGGAAAGTATTTGCCGCAGCACTGGCCATGTCGGCGACCTCGATGGAAGTCTGCATCAATTCCTCGTTGCGTCGACGCAGTAACTCGCTGGTGTCTTCGGCCCGTGTCGATGCCCGCTCTGACGTCGCCACCATGTCGTGGGAATTTTTATAAAGTGTTTCCCCTGCCTTTTCCGCTCGAAGCGCCGCTTTTGAGGTTACCGTTCGCAAATCTTCGGATTGGCGACGTAAGGAATCGGCAATGGCCTGGGCGCGCAGGTCGGCATCTTCGGAAA
Source organism: Rhodospirillaceae bacterium (assembly GCA_018662005.1). Lineage (NCBI taxonomy): Bacteria > Pseudomonadati > Pseudomonadota > Alphaproteobacteria > Rhodospirillales > Rhodospirillaceae > Rhodospirillaceae bacterium. The sequence goes on from JABJHA010000015.1 coordinate 50,225, forward strand.
CTTTTGAAAGCTCAAGGGTGCGACGATGGATGGTCTTGCTTGCCTTATCGGCTCGAGTCGCCGCCTCGTCTGATGCCTTGCTCAATTCACGAGCCTGACGGCGCAGGGAATCCGTGATTTCATGCATCCGTTTTTGCGACCCGTCCGACGGATAGGCAAGTTGATGCATTTGCCTGCTTAAATGTTTCGCCTGATAACCAAACTGGCGATTTTTTTCATAAAAGGCGATGACCATCCACAGCAGCGCAAGGGGGGTCAACGTACCAGCTGCCATGCCGCCGACTTCATGGGGTAACAAGGCACCAAGATCGCTAAGCGGTATCTGATCATTGATGAAATTCAGGCTGAACCACAACCAGGCGGCACTCAGCGCTACACCGGCAGCACTGGCGAGACGGAAACGGATATAAAACGGCGTCGTTAAGGCGTCACCAAGGACTTCCGGCTCATTGGCATTGCTGCTGTCGGAGACCTTTTTTTGCCCACGCGTCGCCGCTAACCCCTTTTCAAGATCGTCATCAGGGTTCGTTGCCTGGGCGCTCTGCTCTTTCGTAGCGGCGCTCCCCCGCTTTGTGACCTTTTTGACCATAACAAGTCCCCTGCCTCTTAAAACCTAGCAAGGGACATCATACACTAACCAGATATAGCCGGTAAACGAATGAAGACCACAAAATATGGGGATAAGTGTCGTTTCGTAGCTAAAACAGGTGTTGACCACCAGTGACCCAGATTTCACTGCCGGTGACGTAGTTGGAATCATCCGAACACAGGTAATAAATGGTCGTCGCGACATCGCGAGTCGTACCCATGCGATCAAGCGGAATGCGCGGGATCAGGGCTTCGTATTCGGGTTGAATCATCTCGGTCTCGATTTCCCCCGGGGCAACAGCGTTTACACGAACATCAAGGGCGGCGAATTCATTGGACAACTCGCGCGTCAGGGCCGACAACGCGGCCTTTGAAATCGAATAGGCGGAACCGGCGAAGGGATGGATTTTATGGCCGGCGATGGAGGTAATATTGACGATCGACCCCTTTCCCTTGTGTAAGGGCGAGGCAAAACCGCGGGCCAGTTTTAGTCCGGCGAAGAAATTCAACTCGAAAACCTCGCGCCAGGCATCAATATCCCCGTTCAAACACCCCAGGCGCTCCTTGAAAGGCGCTTTTGGCGACACACCGGCGTTATTGACGAGGGCGTGCAGGGGCTTGCCGCCCAGGGCCTCATTAGCCTGAACGATAAAATCAGCGAGACTGTCAGAATCACCAAGATCGGTCGGAATATGCTTGGTCCAGTTGGGGTCACGCTGGCATTCAGGCGGGCTGTCTCCGCGCGAACAGGTAATGATGTTCCATCCGCGCTCTAAAAACAGGGTCGCTGTCGCATGTCCGATGCCACGGCTGGCCCCGGTAATAACCACAGTCTTTCGATCTTCTGAAGCAATATCACTCATGAGCCAAAGTTAGAGCATGTTCAGGCCGATTGGAACCCGTTGCAATATGGGACATACTCGTGATCATGTGTTCACGCTTTGAAATGGATGCCCCTTGGTCAGACCTGTCCCAGCGTTTCGGCCTTGATGATGCCCCTGACGGATTCACCAATGGTGAAATTCGACCAACCGATATGGCCCTGATTATCACGTCGGGCGGTTCAGCGCGTGCCATGAGCTGGGGCATACCGGCTTCCTGGGATGGCAAACCCTTGATAAACGCCCGATGCGAAACCCTGGAGCAAAAGCAAAGTTTCCACCCCTTGTTAACAAACCGCTGTCTGGTTCCGGCCAGCGCCTATTTTGAATGGCGCCGGGACGGCAAGAAACGTCACAAGAATACAATTAGCCTTGGTGATAAAGTTTTGATGGCCTTCGCCGGGTTGCGTACAGACGAACACTTCACCATCATCACCTGCCAACCAACCCCGTCGGTCGCCCACATTCACAACCGTATGCCGGTGATCTTACCTGAAATAGCGGAAAGCCAGTGGTGCGATAATATGCGCCCATTTGACGACGTCAGACACTTGTTGAAACCCGATGAAAGCAATGCCCTGATTGCGATTGAAGTCCCTGAGCCAGTAACCTCGCAGCCGGACTTGTTCGATTAGGGCTTTCTACCGTCGCGTGCAGTAGCAATATTTTAGTCACATCCCCGCAATATGATCGCAATGCGCGTGGGATAGCTTAATCAAGTCCCGCTTGATAAGGACACGGACCAGGAGCCTTTACAAGCCCCCTCACCCATCCCCCCAAAGGTTCCTGGTCCTATTATCTCCCCCTAGAGCCGATCACGCTTAAACAGAATCATTACTTGATTCCGTTTAAGCGTGTGAATCGGCTCGCTTCTTAAAGAATCGATCAGTTTTTGACGTTTCGTTCGAGCACAACGTGTTCAAACTAAACGTCAACTGATCTAATGCGCCATCAGTACCGGAAGACCGGCATTGGCCAGAACGTGTTTGGTGACACCGCCAAGGATCAACTGACGCATTCTGGAGTGGGTGTAAGCACCCATCACCAGCAGATCCGCCCCGATGGATTTACAGTCTTCCAACAACACTTCGCCAACCTGCGAGCCGCCAGGAAGATTGCGGGAATCTGCGCTAACCCCGTGCCATGCCAGATAAGCCACCAGTTCCGCCGCCACTGCCGAGGATGTCTTGTCATTTTCCGCGGTCAGGACGGTGACACTTTCGGCGCGGGTAATAAGCGGTATGGCGGCAGCAACGGCGCACGAGGCTTCGGCGCTGCCATTCCATGAAATGGCGATTTTCTTGCCGATCGTTTCAGGTAAATGCGGCGGTGCGATCAGGACGGGACGTCCTGTTTCAAATATTGCCGCATTGATGGTCATAGCCAACGACGCATCGGACTGCTCGGTTGGTCGTGCGGTGACGACCATATCGACAAGTCGCCCTTTTTCGGCGCACAACACATCCTCGCGCCCCGTCGTTTTAACCAGTAACGCTGAGCCGTTCTCGCCCGCAGGCGGGCTTGCCTGGGTGGCAAGTTCGAAGCGGGCGCGGGCGTCTTCGAACATGGCCTCGGCGCGGGCCGTACGTTCGGTGGCCTCGCGTTCGGCCAACTGTATCATTTCTTCAATGATCGCCGCCGACATTCCCTCGCCCAGAAGGGGCACCGCATCCTTGGGATCAGTGGCAACATGCAAAACATCGACATGAGCGGCCAAATCTCGCCCCAGCAACAAAGCGGCGTCGAGTGCCGTGCGCGATACTTCCGTTCCGTCAATGGGAACCAGAATAGTCTTGATAGACATGGTTATCTCCCTTTTTTCTGGTCAGTGAGATCGTCAAATCCCATATACAGTATGCGCCTTTTTAGCCTTTCGATACAGTGTAAAGCCCAAGCGCTTTCAAGGCTTTATCAAGGGTCGCAGATTTTGCACCCGCACTATCGATGCGATCCCATTCCATGACGCCAAGATCATATGACAGTTGTTGGCATACGACCGCGGCATCGGCGTCCGATGCATTAAATGTACGCTGTGTGACTCGCTCTTCCATCACCTCGGCAGGGGCTTCCAACCACAGGCCATGGAATGCCAAACCCAGATCGTCGGCAATTGCGGCTATGGTTTTTCGTTCTTCAGGATTGGCGAACACCGCGTCGGCAATGACCGAATGACCACCTTTCAAGGTGCTACGCGATTGCTCAAAGACTGCTTGATAGGTGCGATGGCTCATTTGTGGTGAGTAACCCTGCGCATCCAATCGGGATAAGGGATCGACCCCGGCAAGGGTTTTACGAACAACGTCGCTGCGGATAATCCGCGCACCGGGCGCGGCACCGACAAATCCGGCTAATACGCGTGCAAGCCGTGACTTGCCACTGCCCGACAGTCCGCCAACCGCAATCAACATGGGTTTGCCGGGTTGCAGATAGTGCTGCGCCATTTCAAGATACTGGCGGGCTTCCCCGGCCAAGTGCATAGCTTCAACGGAACTTGATTGTGTTCCCGCTGCCGTCGCACTGACGTGAGACCGAATGGAGGCTCGCAATGACAGCAATAAAGGCAGGCATTGCAGGCCATCCGTATCGCCGGTGATGTCCAGATAGCGGTTCAGGACGATATTGGCGAGTGGGCGCTGCCCCCTGTGGTCGAGATCCATCAACAGGAAGGCCAGATCGTAGAAAACATCAATATAGGCGAAGGTATCGTTAAATTCGATGGCGTCAAAAAGGGTCGGTTGATCGTCGATCAGGCAAATGTTTCGTAAGTGAAGATCGCCGTGACAATGTCGCACAAATCCCTCTTTGCCGCGCGTTTTCAACTTTTCCCCGAAAGCTCCCTGCAAGGCCCTCCGTTGCATTTCACAAACGGCTTCAAAAGCGGCGGCATCGAAAATACCGGTCCCGATCAGCGACAAACTGGCGGCATTTCCGGTGATGGTTTCCTGCAAACCCTCAAAGCTGTCAATTTCCGGATGCGGATCGGCTGCTGCGTGAAAATGAGCAATGGTTTCGGCCAGCGTACCCATCAGCTCGGCGTTTAGTTCCATACGATCAAACAGGGTGTCTTCATTGAAGCGGGCCATTTCGACCAGCCACTCGACAATATCCCCCTCGCCACCGATACTTAAGGCACCGCTTTCATCCAGCGTGATCGCGACAACCCCCTTATAGAGCCCCGGGGCGGTGCGTTGGTTGACGGAAACTTCAGCCATGCAGGTGCTGTGGCGCAGCTCCAAAGTTGAAAAATCAAGATAAGGATATTTAATCGCACGCTTCAGTTTATAAGCTTGCGTACCGGCCAGAAAAACCACGGAAATATGGGTCTCGATTTTTTTAACATCATCAACCCCGGCGCCGTAACTGTCCGCCCGGCTAAGAAATTCGATAACCTGCAGCTGGTCGTAAGTCTTCATAACACAATCATATTACTGTGTTTTTTCAATTCCAACCATGTGCCAAGTCAAGAAAGTCTTCTGTTCATTAAGCGCCCAGCCGGAAGCCGACTTTGAGTGTCACCTGATAATATTCAGCCTTGCCGTCGCTGATGTTTCCACGGGTTTCGACAACTTCGAACCAATCCAGATTATGCAGGCTTTCTGACGCCGTGTTGATGGCGTTGTTGATGGCTTCTTCAATGCTGGTTTTTGAACTGCCGACAAGTTCGATCTTTTTATAAACATGATCCGTCATGGTTTTTCCTCACTGTCTGTTTTCGTTTTTACATGTCCCGATACTTTTATATGGGGAGCCTTTCCGGCTCATCAATCCAGATCCAGGCGCCTTTCCTCGACGCCAAGCGGGTCTTCATGAATCAGGACGTCGGCATTGGGAAAGGCATTTTCGACCCTGTACATTACCGCCTCAGAAATACTGTGAGCCTCGCTCAAGGTGATGTCACCATCCATGTCGAGGTGAAACTGGATAAACAAATCCATACCCGACGAGCGTGTCCGTAAATCATGCAACCCCAGGACACCGGGCTGGCCAAGGGCGATCTCGACGATGTGCTCACGGTCTTCGTCGGGTAATTCGGTGTCCATCAACAATTTCAGAGATTGTGAACCGACGTCCCAAGCGCCATGAAAAATATACAACGCAATGGCCACGGCGATCAGCGGGTCGGCGATCAACCAGCCGAATTGTGAGACCAATAATAACGATCCGATAACACCAAAATTGACCAGCACGTCCATCTTGTAATGCATCGAATCGGCCTGGATCGCCACCGATCCGGTTTTTTTGACCACATAACGTTGGAAACCAACCAGAGTTACGGTCAGCGCGATCGATAGCACCATCACCATCAGGCCTATGTCTGTCTGAACGATTTCACGCGGGTGTAAAAGTCGATCACCGGCCTCGAACAGGATAAATAACGCAGACCCGCTGATAAATGCCGCCTGCGCCAACCCGGCCAGTGGTTCGGCCTTGCCATGGCCAAAGCGATGTTCCTCGTCAGCCGGTTGCAAAGCGTGATGGACGGCGTACAGGTTAATCAACGAGGCGCCAACATCGAGAAGCGAATCAATCAGGGTCGACAACAAGGAAAGTGATTCGGTTGCGATCCAGGCGCCGAATTTGAAAACAACCAGAAACATCGCCACCGAGACGGCAGCGTATGTGGCAATTTTCATGAGCCGCGCCACGCCGGGTTCAATAGTGGATGTTTCAGTCGTCATAGGCTTGCTTTAAGGGAACAAAGTTTCAGTCGTCCAGCCATCCTCGTCACGAATATAGAGTATCCGTTCATGGAGCCGGAACGGTTTGTCGGTCCAGAATTCAATGCGCCTGGGAACAACCCGGTATCCAGACCAGAATTCCGGCCGTGGCACATCACCAATATGGAATCTGGCAGTATATTCGGCGACCCGTTTTTCAAGCTCGAAGCGCCCGGGCAAGGCTTGTGATTGTTTGGATGCCCAGGCGCCAATACGGCTGGCCCTTGGACGGGACGCGAAATAGGCATCGGCCTCCTCATCATCAACCAACTGAACCGCCCCCTCGATACGAACCTGACGTTTCAGCGATTTCCAATGGAAACAAAGGGCCGCATTGGGGTTATCCTGAAGTTGCAAGGCCTTGCGACTGCCCAGGTTGGTATAAAAGGTAAAACCATCCGCGCCTGCGTCTTTGAGCAGCACCATACGCGACGACGGCACGCCAGCAGCGTCGGCTGTCGCCAGGCTCATGGCATTGGCGTCATTGGGTTCGGTTTTTTCGGCCTCAGCCATCCATTGCTGGAATAGTTCAATCGGGTCCGGCTGCTTGGTGACAGTCATGGCGTCCTTGCACTATTATTAATTTTAGATTCTAACATAAGATATCGCTCAAGGCTCAAGACATGAAAAGAAAAACTTTTACATCCCTGCTGTTATCTTTTGCCATCCTGTCGGCGTGCGCCGGGGACGGCAGCAATGACGCCGAAAAAATCGGCACCGCCACCGGCGCTGTGCTCGGCACGGTTGTCGGTGCGAAGACCGGCAGCGGCAGTGGCAAAGTCCTGAGCGCCGGTCTGGGCGCCATTTTCGGAGCCTGGCTGGGCAAAATCATCGGCCAGAATCTCGACGACATGGATCAACAACAAGCCAATGACAAAGCCCAGGAAACCATGGAAACGGCGGACGTCGGCCAAACAACCACCTGGACCAACCCTGACACCGGAAATTCCGGCACCTATACACCGACCAGCGCCCGCACCACCGCCAACGGTGAGGATTGTCGTGATTTTGAATCCAGCGTCATCATTGATGGTAAAGAACAAAAAGCCTCGGGTCGGGCCTGTCGTCAGGCTGACGGTACATGGAAAATTGTTGAATGAGAGACCCTTATGACACTTTGGGCGTGCCCCGCAACGCCACTGCCGACGTCATCAAGAAGGCCTACCGCAAACTGGCGCGCCAGCACCATCCCGACAGCGCACCCAACAACCCCAAATCAGAAGACCGCTTCAAGGACTTGTCGACGGCCTATGACATTCTTTCGGACGCCAAAAAGCGTAGCAGTTATGACAGGGGTGAAATTGACGCCATGGGCAATCCGGTCGCGGGCGCACGCATGCACCGATCAGGCAGAGGCGCTGGCCAAGGCCGCTCTCGCAGCCCTTTCGATGATTTTTTCAAACGCCGCAACACCCACCGCAGCAGTGGCCTGAAGGTCGATGGCTCCGATGTTTCCTATTCCCTGAAGGTGGATTTCCTTGATGCCGCATTGGGGTCCAACAAAACCGTCAGCATGACCAACGGCAAACGCCTTGCTGTTTCAATACCGCCGGGCACAAAAAACGCCCAGGTTTTGCGCCTGAAAGGTCAGGGCATGGACGGTATAGGTGGTGGCAAGAGCGGTGACGCCCATGTTGAAATTATCGTCAAGCCAGATGACCTGTATATCCAGGAAGGTAATGACATCCATATGGACCTGCCCATTTCCCTGCCCGAAGCCGTCATTGGCGGCGCCATAGAAGTGCCAACCATTCACGGGGTCGTCAAACTGAACATTCCCGCCGGATCCAACACCGGCACGGTGATGCGTCTTAAGGGCAAGGGGATAGAAAACAAAAAGAAGAAATCAAAGGGCAACCAGTTCGTCACCCTGCAAGTGGTCTTACCGAAAAAGCAGGATAAAGAGCTGACCAGCTTTGTCAAAAAATGGGCCGATAAAAATGAATACGACGTGCGCGGCGTCGGCCTTAAGGCGAAAAACGCCAAAGCGGACTAGGCTTTTTATTGTGAGCAAAAATAATAAACCAAAAACCCTGATTGTCTGCGTCAACCGGCGCCTTGATCCGGGCAGGCCTTCGTGCGCAGCGCGTGGCAGCGAAAAAAACGCAACAGCACTTGAAAAAGGCATTTCAGATCGCGGCATCGATATTGAGGTCGAACGTATCGTTTGCCTGGGTCATTGCGCCGATGGACCGACCATGCGTCTGGCCCCGGGCGGGGCTTTCTTCCATAACACCAAACTGGAGGATATCCCGGGCATCCTTGATGATCTCGAGCTTCAGTGCGCCCGCTCGCGCCAACTGGGCCCGGAAGCCGCGACCACCGCCCCAGCCAGCACCACCGACCAGGACATAAACAACCAAAGCAGAAAAACCGGCACCGCCGATAATGCCCCGTAGATGGTCTGGTAGGTCGGAAAATAAATCAGGTAAATACCGAACAACCAGCGCAATCCTGCGAACGTCAATCCCGCCACCATCCCGCCGCCAAGGGCGTCGCGCCAGGCCACTTTGCGGTTGGGGACGACTTTGTAGAATAATGCAAACCCGAAAATCAGGATCAGCGCCGGAACGAAACGGGTCAACCGCCCAAGAAACCCTGTAAAGGCCTCAACCCCCATCGCCTTGGTCAACGTCAAAATATACGTAGCCAGGGAAAAACTGGCGGCAAGAACAAGCGGGCCGACAATCAACACGCCCGTATAAACAACCATTCTAAGGACAATTGGGCGTGGCTTTTCGACATGAAAAATCAAATTCATCGCGGCAAAAATGGTGTTAATCAGCATGATCGCCGTAACCGCCAGGCCGATGATGCCAAAATTGGTCATTTTTCCGGCATTGGCGAGAAACCCATCGAAGTATGCGGCGAACGTGTCACCGGATTCGGGCATCAAATTGGCAAACACGAATTCCTGAAGTTCAATCCTGAACCCTTCAAGGGCTGGCACCGCTGCAAGAACGGCAAAAACTATCGCCATAAACGGCACCAACGCCAAAAGCGATGTATAACTGAGCGAGGCGGCAACCGTACGGCAGCGCACGTCATGGTAATGACGGGCAATATGGGATAGGTAAGAGCCCAGTAATTTCGTGCGTCGCTTCACTTTATGTTTCACTTCCGCATTTTATACAGGATATGGATTGTCTTAGATTCCCGGATCAGCAACAATAATAAAACCCAATTCATTTAAAACGAGGTTTTACCGATGTCGTCTCCCCAACCACTGATGCAAGGCAAAAAAGGCCTGGTCATGGGTGTCGCCAATGATCGCTCAATCGCCTGGGGAATTGCCAGCGCGCTAAGCGCCCAGGGTGCCGAACTCGCCTTTACCTACCAGGGTGAAGCATTGCTAAAACGAATCACCCCACTGGCCGAAGGTATTGGTTCTGACATCATTCTTGAATGCGATGTCAGTGATATGGCCAGCGTCGATAAAACGTTCGATACCCTAAAGGATAAATGGGGCGAGCTTGATTTCGTCGTTCACGCCATCGCTTATTCTGACAAGGAAGAGCTGAAGGGCAAGTACATCGATACCAGCCGTGATAATTTCAACATGACCATGGATATCTCGTGCTATTCGTTCACCGCCATTTGCCAGCGCGCCGCGCCACTTATGAAAAATGGTGGTTCAATTATTACCTTGACCTATTACGGCGCTGAAAAAGTGATCCCCCACTACAATGTCATGGGCGTCGCCAAGGCGGCACTGGAAGCCAGCGTGCGTTATCTGGCCGAAGATCTGGGCGCCGGTGGTATTCGCGTCAATGGCCTTTCGGCCGGTCCCATGAAAACCCTGGCGGCATCGGGCATTGGTGATTTTCGCTATATCCTGAAATGGAATGAATACAATTCACCGCTAAGACGCAATGTCACCCTTGATGATGTCGGCGGTGCCGGGCTTTATTTGTTAAGCTCACTTTCCAGCGGCGTCACCGGCGAAATTCATCATGTGGATTGCGGTTACAGCACTGTCGGTATGAAGGCCGTCGACGCCCCCGACATTTCAACCGTCTAGTGGATATAATCTGATATGTCCGGCAACACCTTTGGTCAACTTTTCAGCGTTACCAGCTTTGGCGAAAGTCATGGCCCTGCTATCGGCTGCATCATTGACGGCGTTCCGCCACGCATCGCCTTAAGCGAAACCGATATCCAGCCTCACGTCGATAAACGTCGCCCCGGTCAGTCCAAATTCACCACCCAGCGTCAGGAAAGTGACACGGTGGAAATTCTCTCTGGTGTGTTCGAGGGGCAGACCACAGGCTCGCCCATTGCCCTGATGATCAGAAACGAAGATCAACGCTCCAAAGATTACAGTGACATCAAAGACAAGTTCCGCCCCGGCCATGCCGACTTTACCTATTTCAAAAAATTCGGTATTCGCGATTACCGTGGTGGTGGCCGCTCCAGCGCCCGTGAAACAGCCATGCGTGTCGCCGCCGGCGCCATTGCCCGTAAAGTCTTAAACGAAATTCTGGGAGCTCCAGTGGATATCCGTGGCGCCATGGTTCAGATGGGCCCCAACCTGATTGATGGCGAGCAATGGGATTGGGATGAAGTTGATAATAATCCGTTTTTCTGCCCTGACGCGAAAGCGGCGGCGGAATGGGAAATCTACCTGGATAACATCCGCAAGCAAGGCTCTTCTACGGGCGCTGTTATCGAGATTTCAGCAAACGGTATTCCTGCAGGCCTTGGCGAGCCGGTATTCGACAGATTGGACGCCGATATCGCAGGGGCGCTTATGAGCATCCCTGCAGTCAAAGGAGTCGAGATTGGCGCCGGTTTCGCAGCCGCTTCTCTTACCGGTCCGGACAACGCCGATGAAATGCGCGCAGACGAAGACGGGCAACCGATGTTCCTATCCAACAACGCCGGTGGAGTGCTTGGCGGCATTTCATCAGGGCAAGACATCATTGCCCGTTTCGCTGTCAAACCGACAAGCAGTATTTCCATTGCCAGACAATCTGTGAATGAAAATGGTGAAGACGTGGATATCGTCACCAAGGGTCGCCATGACCCTTGCGTCGGTATCCGTGCCGTTCCCGTTGGCGAGGCCATGCTGGCCCTGGTACTCGTCGATCATCTTTTACGTTTCAGGGCCCAGTGCGGACTATAGGATTACAAAACAATGCCCCAACCCGACCACATCGTCAGGATCGACCTGCCGGACGAAAGCTCATTAAATGATGGCTTGAAGAAATACTTCGCCATTTGCATCGATAAACTGGGATTGGTGCCCTACGTTCTGAAATCCCTCATGGGCAACCAGACCAAGTTGTCCAACTTCATTGCCGTGTACAACGAACTGATGCTCAATGAGGAAGATTGCGGGCTTTCAAAACTCGAACGCGAAATGATCGCCGTCATCGTCTCAAGCGCCAACCGCTGTTATTACTGTCTGGTCGCGCATGGTCAGGCTGTGCGGGAGTTATCCGGTGACCCGCAACTGGGCGAGATGATGGCCATGAATTACCGGGTCGCCGAACTGAGCGACCGCCAACGCACCATGCTGGATTTTGCCTGGAAATTGACAAAGACCCCACATGACATTTCAGAATCCGACCGGCAGGGTCTCCGCGATGTTGAATTTTCCGATCAGGATATTTTCGATATCACCGATGTGGTTGGCTTTTTTAACTACACCAACCGGCTCGCCCATGGCCTGGACATGATGCCCAACCCGGATTATCACGCCATGAGTCGCTAGAGCCGATCACACTTAAACGGTATCATTACTTGATTCAGTTTAAGTGTGTGAATCGGCTCGCTTTTTAAAAAATCGATCAGTTTTTCACGTTTCGTTTGAACACAACGTGTTCAAACGAAACGTGAACTGATCTAGTAATCTTCCCAGCTTTCGTATTTGTCGTCCTTTTTCGTCTCTTCCAGGTCATCAAAGGTGCCGGGCTTGGCGGCTTCGCCTTCCTTCATGTCGTGCATATCACTGTCCTGCCACTCGGTATCACCATCGCCGTCGCCATGATGAACGTAGGCTTCCTGTTGGAAAAAGCTTTCCTCTCCATCTTCATCCTGGAGATTATCCTCGCGATCCTGTTGATCGGCAGGCTCGGTCTCGTCACTACTTGAAAGCAAACCGTAAAGAAAAACCATGGCATCGGCCCTTCTTCTGAAAAAACCAACAAGACGGTTGGGGCGGCGGTTATTTTTCCTGCCTGATTTCTTACGCCTGGATTTTTTGCTCTTTTTCTTAACAAACGCGGCGGCTCTTTCTATACGGTTTTCTTTTACTTTGCCAAGCAACTGCCTGATGGTGGCTTTCATAACTGGCAAGCGTTCATCGCTGGCGTCTTCGGGGATCAGTTTTTCAAGAAAAGCCGTCAGTTTGCCCAAAACCGGCATGTCCCGTTCGCGGGTGAAAATCGTACGGATAATAGCGTCCGTTTGTTGTTTCAATTGGGCCGGTGTTTTGCACGCCGAAACAACAGCCAGCAACCCGGTTTCCTGATCTTCAAACAGGGCCTGCCAATCCGTCGTGCCATCGCTGGTTGACGGCCAGTCGCTTTTTTTTGCAATCGCCACCATTCAGATTTTCCGCTTTCACTCGTTTTTGCCCGCTCACAGTATAAAAGTACAATTTCGAAAGCTGCACAGTGATGGAGATCACAGAACATAATTGATATGGTAGCAGCGATCGGGGCAGGAAACGTACTAACAAGGGGGGTTAGTTTAAAATGAAGCTCAATCTGGGCTGCGATCGTGATGTCATATGTTCTTGAACACCTGGGCGCTGATCCACAGGTGTTCCTGGGAATCATGAAGGAGTTGTACCGTATTTGTGCACCCGACGCGCATATCATCATCACCGTTCCCCATCCGCGGCATGATCATTATCTTTGCGACCCAACCCATGTCCGCCCGGTTCTTCCCGAAATTCTCAATCTTTTTTCCAAGACTCTGAACCGCCAGTGGAAGGAAATGGGATTGGCCAACACGCCGCTTGGGCTTTATCTGGATGTCGATTTTCATCTTGAAAAGATCGAGGTGGTGTTAGCGAGTGGGTTCAGAAGGAAGTCATCGCCGGTAACCTCACCGAGAACGACGTCGCCCACTTGGCAAAAACCCAGAACAACATCATTCAGGCCATGCCCATGACTTTGCGGGCGTTAAAAACGTGATTTAGAGAACAGAAAAATGTATCAGCCATCACATTTTCAGGAACAACGCATCCCGGTGATGCACGACCTTATGCGTGCGCACCCTTTTGCCACACTCATCAGCAACGGAAGCGACGGCTTGTCGGCAGACCACATCCCGCTGCTTGTTCACGATGACGGTAGCGAGTGCGGCGTCTTGCGCGGTCACATCGCTAAGGCAAACCCGCTGACCAAAAACATTGATCTGTCCGGGGACGTCTTAGCCGCCTTTCAGGGGCCCCACCATTACATCACACCAGCGTGGTATCCATCGAAGAAGGAACACGGGAAAGTCGTTCCAACCTGGAACTACGCCATCGTACATGCCCATGGATCCATACGATTTATCGAGGATGCGAACTGGTTGCTTGATCAGGTCACATCCCTGACATCCCAACAGGAAGCAGGGCAGGAACAGCCATGGGCTGTCAGCGATGCCCCGACGAATTACATAGAATTAATGCTAAAGGCCATCATTAGCCTGGAAATTCCAATCAACCGCCTGCACGGCAAGTGGAAAGTCAGCCAGAACCGGCCCGAAGCCGATCAGGAAGGCGTTGCCCAGGGGCTTAAAGATAAGGCAACCACCCCTGCCCTTCAGTTGGCAGATTTATCGCCGGATTAAATTTTTTCACAAATTAATTATTTTCTTTAAAATTAATAACTTAGCAGTAATTACATTTAATTTATGTGTTAAATTTTTATTTGACATTATTTTTTGTGTATTTATAATATGTTCTAACAATCAATTAGTGTGAATAAGAGTTAACCGCGCCATGAATACAGAGCCTGAACAGATCGAACTGGAAGAAGCTGACGTTGAAACCGTCGCCCACTGGCTTGCGACTGGCGAAGCCTTGCTGGTTGATGTGCGTGAAACATCGGAATTTGAGCAAGAGCACATCCCCGGGGCCATGCTGGTGCCGCTTTCCATGCTTGATGCCGACACCTTCCCGCGTATCACCATCAAGAAGCTGGTTCTCCATTGCGCCATCGGCAAACGGTCCGCCGCCGCCGCCAAACAATTGATCAAGGCCGGGCATGTTCCGCCTATTAATATGACCGGCGGCATGAAGGCCTGGCGCGAAGCCGGGCTTGAAACGGAAATTTTCGATCTGCCCCCTGCCCCGCCGGAACAAAAGCCGGTGCTGGTCAGCGACTGCATCAAGCCATCGGAAGTTCCACCGGGTTCGGTATTGCTGGACGAGTTCATCAAGCCGCTTGAACTAACCACAGATGAGCTGTCACAGGATATCGGTCTGCCACACAGCCATGTCATGGCAATCGTCGAGGGTGGTCGCGCCATTGACGCCGATACCGCCTTCAGGCTGGCGCGTTATTTCTCAACCACCGAGGAATTCTGGCTACACCTGCAAATGGCTTATGATCTGGAGCAGGCAAAACGCCTCTCAGGTGATGAAATCGCCCGCACCATCACACCCCGCAAATTCAAGGGCTCATTGAACAGTATTTCAATCGCCCTTTAATTAACGTCATCAGATCAAACAGCCATCAAAGGTAGTCATTTGGTGGTTGATAATTTGATCGATTCAAAATGCTAGGGCAACTTATCTGCCCTAACTTAAGGGCAGGTTGCACTACAAGCACCGCAGATCAGGAATTCCCGGTTACCTTCCGGACCCTTGATTGGGCTTTCGGTGACGCCCATAACGGTCCAGCCGGCAAGGCTTTCCAGCCAGTTTTGAATTTTTTCGCAAACTTCCCTGTGCAATTCCGGTTCACGCACCACCCCGCCCTTACCGACCCTGCCCTTGCCAACCTCGAACTGAGGCTTGATCAGGGCGATCAGGTGGGCGCCCGGTGCGGCCAGCGACAGGGCCGCAGGCAACACCGTCTGCAAGCCGATAAAACTGGCATCACAGACGATCAAATCTATGGGATCGGAAATTTGTTCAGCGGTTATGTAACGAGCATTGGTGCGCTCCAATACCTCGACTGCCGGGTTCTGGCGAATTTTCCAGGCCAACTGGCCGTGGCCGACATCAACGGCGTAAACCTTTTTCGCTCCGCCAACCAATAAAACATCCGTAAAACCGCCCGTCGAAGCACCGACATCCAAACAGATCAGACCATCCGGACTGATGTCAAAATGCTCCAGCCCTTTTGACAATTTCAACCCGCCGCGCGAAACCCAGGGATGGTCCTGGCCTTTCACTTCAAGGGGCAAATCTGCGCTCACTTTTTGGCCGGCCTTATCAAGGCGGCGGGTTTCAGAATATACCTTGCCTGCCATGATCAACCCTTGCGCCTTGGCGCGGCTTTCCACCAACCCACGATCAACGAGGACCTGATCAAGCCTGGGTTTGTCTGCTTTAGCCATCGTTGGCAAACAACAAGGCGTCAAGACCGCGCACCAGACCTTTTACGTCAACCGACATTTTCGCCGCCAGCAAGGTTCCTGAAACATAAGGTTCGGCGCTTTGCCCGGCTTCATGAACGACGCTCAAGCGTTCACCTTCCATGCCGAAGACAGCCTCGCAGCGCAATTTGTAACCGGGAAGGCGAACAGAGTGGACTTGCACTCCATTGATATTGGCGCCGCGGGTTTCCGCCGGGCCATGCAGACTTTCAATGGCAAGGGCCTGTTTCGGTTTTTGCACATCTCCCAGTTTTTCGGCTAACTCGCGAGCGGTGCCGCTGGGCACATCTTCTTTTTCAGCCCAGGCGAAATCGAGAACTTCAAACTGCGGAATATGCTGGGCCGCGATGAGTGCCAGATGCTGCATCATCGTCGCCGTCACACTGAAATTGCCGCCACCAACAACACCGACGCCTTTTTCTTCGGCTTTGGCGGCGATGTCATCATAATCCGCCGCCGTCATTCCCGATGAACCGACGACAACAGCAATCCCGCGCTCGATGGCGTACAGCACATGATCCTTGACCGGCCCGGCACCCGTGTAATCGATTAAAACATCAGTTGGTGTTTGAAGTGCCTCGGCGAGGGTTGCACAAATCGTGACGCCGCCCATATCCTTGCCCGCAGCGCTACGCGCGACGGCACCGACAAGCTCGAAGGTATCGTCCCGCAGGATGCCCTGGGTTACAGCAGAGCCCGTCCAGCCGGTCGCACCGGCGACACAAACCCGAATACTCATAACGTTCTCCCGTTGATACTTAGATTCAGGCTTCGGCCAACCCGGTTTTTTCGTCCGTCCGGCCAAGCGCCTTCAAGACTGTCTCGACAATAGCCGGAGCGGTCAGGCCCGCGTCTTCATATTGTTTGTCCGGGCTATCGTGATGGATCAGTTGATCGGGCAATGTCATCGGTCGAATTTTAACGCCGCGATCGAGCAGCCCTTGTTCGGCCATATACGAAATAACATGAGCGCCAAAACCGCCGGGGGATCCTTCTTCGATTGTGATCAACACCTCATGACGGCTAGCCAAATCCCTGATCAATGTCTGATCCAGCGGTTTGGCGAAACGGGCGTCAGCTACGGTTGTTGAGTAGCCCCTTGCGGCCAGTTCATCAGCGGCCTTGAGGGCTTCCTGCAAACGCCCGCCAAGGCTCAGAATGGCGACCACGCCGCCCTCGCGGAGGATACGACCTTTACCGATTTCCAGCACTTCACCTTTTTCAGGCATTTCGACGCCAGTGCCATTACCGCGCGGATAGCGTACAGCCGAGGGCCCATCATCTATTTTCGCTGCCGTCGCCGTCATATGCATCAATTCTGCCTCATCGGACGGGGCCATGACGACGATATCGGGCAAGCAACACAGATATGCCAGATCGAAAACACCTGCGTGGGTGGCCCCGTCAGCACCGACGAGCCCGGCCCTGTCGATGGCGAAGCGAACAGGCAGCTTTTGCAATACAACATCATGAACAAGCTGATCATAGCCGCGTTGCAGGAAGGTCGAATAAATGGCCGCAAACGGTTTATAGCCCTGACTGGCCATACCGGCGGCAAAGGTCACAGCGTGCTGTTCAGCGATACCAACATCAAAACAACGCTCGGGGTATGCCTCACCAAACATGTCTAGACCGGTGCCCGATGGCATGGCGGCGGTGATCGCGGTGATTTTCTCATCAACGGCGGCCTCGGCAATCAGGGCCTTGGCGAAAACCTTGGTATAGGACGGTGTATTGGCGGTGCTTTTTTCAAGCTCGCCGGTAACCAGATCAAACTTGGAAACGCCGTGATATTTGTCAGCAGATTCCTCTGCCGGTCCGTAGCCATGGCCTTTTTGGGTAACCACATGCAACAACACTGGTCCCTTTTCCTTGTCGTCCCGCAAGTTTTTCAAAACCGGCAACAGGTGATCAAGGTTATGGCCATCAATAGGGCCGACATAAAAGAAACCCATTTCCTCGAACAGGGTGCCACCGGTTACCATGCCACGGGCATATTCCTCTGCCCGCCGGGCTGCTTCTTCAATGGGGCGTGGGAACTTTTTCGACATTTCCTTGGCGAAATGGCGGATCGACCGGTAAGACTTCGATGAAATCAAACGCGACAGATAGGCGCTCATGGCGCCTACCGGCGGGGCGATGGACATATCGTTATCGTTAAGAATAACAATCAGACGTGAGTCCATGGAACCGGCATTGTTCATAGCCTCATAGGCCATTCCGGCGCTCATCGCGCCATCACCAATGACGGCAATGACATTGTTGTCTTCGCCCTTGAAATCACGGGCAACAGCCATCCCTAGGGCGGCAGAAATAGAGGTTGAGCTGTGACCCGCGCCGAACGGGTCGTAGATGCTTTCACTGCGATTGGTAAAGCCCGACAGACCCCCACCCTGGCGCAAGGACAGCATCTGTTCGCGCCGACCGGTAAGGATCTTGTGCGGATAACACTGGTGCCCGACATCCCATATCAACCGGTCATCAGGGGTGTCAAAAACATGATGCAGGGCGACCGTCAGCTCGACGACGCCAAGGCTGGCGCCCAGATGGCCACCCGTAATGGAGACAACGCGGATCGTGTCCTGGCGCAGTTCATCGGCCAGTTGGCTCAGTTTTTCGTTGGAAAAATCCCTGATATCGGCGGGTTTTGAGACAGTATCCAACAACGGTGTGTTATTTTTATTACTCACGTTTTACCTATCAAGCCCGGCGCTTTATGACAAACGCCGCTAATTCCCTTAAAGGGTCTGCCTTTTCACCGAAAAGATCAAGATGTTCGCACGCCTGGGCGACCAGCAATTCTGCCTGTTCGCGGGCGCGCTCCACTCCAAGCAGGGAAACGAACGTCGCTTTTCCAGCTTCTTCATCCTTGCCGGTCTTTTTGCCGACAGTCTTCTCGTCCCCTTCAACATCCAGTAAATCATCGGCTATCTGAAAGGCTAATCCCAGGTCATGGGCGTAGGCATGGAGGGCGTGTCTGGCGCCATCGGTAGCCTTGCCAAGAATGGCCCCGGCTTCACAGGCAACGGCGATCAGCATACCGGTCTTCATTCTTTGCAAGCGTGTGATTTCGGGCATGTTGAGGGTTTCGGTTTCGGCGATCAGATCAAGCATTTGACCACCGACCATCCCTTCGGAACCGGCGGCCCGCGCCAATGCTATCACCAGATCAGAGCGGACATGGGGATCGGGGTGCGTCTCATCACCGGCCAACACTTCAAAGGCCTTGGTCAGCAACGCGTCCCCGGCAAGGATCGCCGTGGCTTCACCAAATTTGATATGACAAGTCGGCTGACCGCGCCTGAGCTCATCATCATCCATGGCCGGCAGGTCGTCGTGAACCAGCGAATAACAATGCACCATCTCAATGGCGGCGGCGACGCGCAGTGCTCGCTGTGATTCAACATTAAACAGCCCGGCGGCGGCCAGGCTCAGGAAAGGGCGTATCCGTTTGCCACCGTCAAGAACAGCGTAGCGCATGGCCTCGACAAGTTCCGCTTCCGGATCGTCATGCATTTTCAGCAGCCGCTCCAGGGTAAGGTTTACCGCGTCGGCCGACGTGCTAAGGGTTGTTTGAAAATCGCTCACAGTCTTAATCCAGGTCAGCCGGTTCCAGTTCCGGTTCCCCGTCAACTCCCAGGACAACCTTCTCAACGCGTTGCTGCGCTTGCTTCAACTTGGCTTCGCAATGGTTTTTCAGGTGGGCGCCCCGCTCGTAAGCCTTGATCGACGCGTCAAGTTCACCAGAGCCTTCTTCGAGCTGGCGGACAATATCTTCAAGTTGTTCAAGGGCGTCCTCGAAACTCAACTTGGCGATGTCGGAAGGAATGCTGTTTTTTGCCATAACCCGCTTACCTTATATCAACGGCCATTAATTCACCAACGTGCAAAGCCACGCAAGCGGCCAGAGCATCGAGGTCATAGCCTCCCTCAAGCACTGAGACAACCCTGTTTTCACAAACCTCGGCTGCCACTTCGAGCAATTGCCTGCTGACCCAGGCGAAATCATCATCCTGTAACTGAAGTTGCGCCAGTGGATCACGCAAATGAGCGTCAAAACCGGCCGAAATCATCAATAACTGGGGTTTCCAGTCCCTGAGTGCTGGCAGAATTCGATCCGTGTAGGCTTTGCGGAAAATATCCGAGCCGCTACCCGGATCCAGTTCAACATTAATGATGTTTTTATTGAGACCGTGTTCCATCTCCGCACCGGTTCCCGGATAAGCTGGCGATTGGTGAGAAGATACGTAGAGAAAATCCCTGTATCGCTCAAACGACGCCTGGGTGCCATTGCCGTGATGAACGTCGAAATCAACGACGGCAACCCGTTCGATCCCATGAACGTCTCTGGCCTGAAGAGCGCCAATGGCAATGTTGTTAAACAAGCAAAATCCCATGGCCTGGGACGGTTCGGCGTGGTGCCCTGGTGGGCGTAAAGCGCAAAAGGCGTTGGTTGCCTGACCACCGATGACCGCGTCAACCGCAGCACAGACCCCGCCCGCGGCGCGTAATGCAGCCTCGCCACTTTTTGGCGACATGGCGGTATCCGGGTCGAGGTGAAAGAGGCCACTTTCGGGGACGTTCTCAAAAACCTTCTCGACATAATAGGCGGCATGAATCCGCTCAATCTGTGCCAGCGAAGCCTTTGGCGCAGAGACCCTGACGAGATTGTCAAAGGCTTCAGCCTCAAGGGCTTTAAGGACCGCGCGCAACCGGCCGGGTTGTTCCGGGTGGTGCGCACCCGGATCGTGTTCAACACACACAGGATGGCTATAAAGGGATGTGCTCATGCCCTATTGTGAGCGAAACAACGGGGCCTTGCCAACGATCTTGTGTAACGTTCACGCGGCATTGAACGAGAAATGGTTGAAACCGGCGCACATTAGGCTAAAACTGTCGCCGGTTTTATATGTCTAAAGCTTTAAGGAACGATCTTGATCCATTTAAAAATACCAAAGCTTATTTCCGGCCTTTTGTCGGGCCTCCTGCTGGTCAGCACACCTGTCCTGGCCGAGGACGCCACCCTGGTCGGTGTCGATGCAGTCAGGACCGAACCACTGAATCAGACCGTACCGGTGATTGGCCGTCTGATTGCCGACCACGGCGGGGTCATTGCCGCGCGCATTTCAGGCCCTGTCGGCGAGATGATTTTCAAGGTTGGCGACAGGGTTGAGAAGGGTGACGTGATTGCCGTCCTGGTCGATGATGCCCTGCATTGGAGATACCAGTTAAGCAAAGCCGAGGCGAAAGAAGCCGAAGCCGCCCTGCAAACGGCCAAGGCGGCATATGATCTAAGGGTCCAGGAACAAAAACGCCTGAACAGGCTTAAAGAATCAGCGGCCTTTTCAGAAGCCCGCCTGGCCGATAAAAAACTTGAAGTAACCAGTGCAAAAAGCGCCATGGCTGAATCAGAAGCCGCGCTGGTGCGCAGCCACGCCAATCAGAAACTGGCCGAAATCAATCTCTACAATACCAAGGTCAGGGCCCCCTTTGCCGGTGTCATATCCAAACGCCACACCGACGTCGGGGCTTACGTCGATGTGGGAAGCCCGGTCGTCGATCTGATCGATGATCGCCACCTGGAAATCGAAGCCAGTGTCCCGGCCATCAGAATTCAGGGCCTGACCCCCGGAACCGTTGTTTCGTTTATCCTGGAAGGGGAGCCGTCGGACGACAAGACGAGACTGCCAGCAACTGTCAGGGCCGTCATCCCCGATGAAAACCCGTTGACCCGCACCCGCATGGTTCGCTTCAGCACCAACTTCAGTATGTCCAAACGCAATTTGGCGACAAACCAAAGTGTCTTGTTAGCCCTACCCGCCGGACAGGAGAGTTCTGTCGTCACCGTGCATAAAGATGCCGTGATCAGCCGCAAGGGCAAGGACATCGTCTTTGTTGTCGAAGACGGGGAGGCCAATATCCGTCCCCTTAAATTGGGCGAAGCCATTGGTCCCCGCTTTGTTGTTCTGGCAGGTTTGAAAAATGCCGACATCGTTGTCATTCGCGGCAATGAACGCCTGCGCCCGGGACAGAAAGTGCATCACCAATGAACCTGATTAAAATTGCCATCGAACGCCCGATTGCGGTTATGGCCGCTGTTCTGATGATCATCATGTTCGGGCTGGTGTCGTTGAAGACCATTCCCATTCAGTTAACGCCCGATGTCCGCAAGCCGGTAATCACGGTGCGCACCAACTGGGCCGGTGCGGCGCCTGCCGAAATCGAGCGTGAAATCGTCAACCGCCAGGAAGAAGTTTTGCGTGGCCTTGAAGGCCTTGACGAAATGTCGAGCCGGGCACGCGATGGCCGCGGTTCGATCTCGCTGGAATTTTCCAATACCCAGGACATGGACAAAGCCCTGCTGTTGGTTGCCAACCGTCTTGACCGGGTCGGTGACTATCCCGACGAAGCCAATCAGCCGACGCTCGATACCGCTGGCAGCGAAGACCGACCGATCGCCTGGTTCACCCTGTCACGCACCGGTGACAATGATCGGGACATCCATACTTATGGCGATTATATCGAAGATGTTATCCAGGACCGCCTTGAACGGGTGGCCGGGGTCGCCCGCGTTAATGTTTACGGTGGCACCAAACGGCAAATGGAAGTCATCGTCGATCCGGCTAAAATGGCCCGTTACGGGCTGACCGTTCCGCAGGTTGTCAATTCACTGGCAGCCGCAAATTCATCGGTTTCCGCAGGTGATATCGAAGAAGGCAAACGCCGTTACGTGGTCCGCACAGAAGGCGACCTGACATCTATCAAACATATCGAGGACGTGGTTGTCAGAAGCATCGGCGACCCGCTTTCGGGTGGCGTCGCCCGTGTCACCATCGGTGATATCGCCACGGTCGGCTTCGGCTACAAGAAAGCGACGGCGACGATCCGCCGTCAGGGTGAACAAGCTATCGCCATGAACACAGTGCGCGAAACAGGCGCCAACGTTATTGATACCATGGCCGGCATTCGCGCAGCCGTTGATGAACTCAACGAATTCTCGCTACCGGCTGAGCAACTAGCCCTTGACCAGGTGTATGATGAAACCGTCTATATCAATTCGGCTATCGATCTGGTCCAGCAGAATATTTACATCGGTGGCACCCTGGCCGCACTGGTCCTGTTCCTGTTCCTGCGTTCAGGTTCAGCGACGCTGATTGTTTCACTGGCCATTCCGGTTTCGGTGGTCGGTTCGTTCGTCGCCATGGCGGCCATGGGGCGCTCCATTAATGTTATCTCGCTGGCCGGTATCGCCTTCGCCGTCGGCATGGTCGTTGATGCGGCTATTGTCGTGCTGGAAAACATCTATCGATTAAGACAAGAGGGTAAATCCGCCTCCGTCGCGGCGTATCTGGGCGCCCAACAGGTTTGGGGGGCGGTCCTGGTGTCGGCGCTGACCACGGTGCTTGTGTTTATGCCGATCCTGATCATGAAACTGGAAATTGGCCAGTTGTTCCGGGATATCGCTGTCGCCATTTCCGTTGCTGTGACCTTGTCACTGATTGTCGCTGTCACTCTTATTCCTGCACTTTCAAATCGTCTGCTTCGGAAAGATCCGTCGAAAAATATCACCCGGCGGCTGCCCATTATTGACGATGTGGCGCGCTGGTTTACCGAAAGGGCCGTTGCCTTTACCCACGCCGTCGTCCACAACAAGATCCTCGCCCTGGGAACCATCATCGTCCTTTCGGGTTCGGCCATCGCTTTTTCTGTACTGTTTTTGCCCAAACTTGAATACCTTCCCGAAGGCAATCGCAATCTGGTTATTGGCGTGCTTCTGCCACCACCCGGTTACAACCTGACAACGGCCGCAAGCATCGCCGAGGATGTCGAGGCCGCTGTGCGCCCGTTATGGGAATCGGAAACCGGACCGGTATCCGAACCCGGGCAACCGCCCAAGATCAAGAATTTCTTCTTCGTGGCCCGTTCATCAACAACCTTCGTTGGCGCCAGCGCCGTCGACCCAACACGGGTTGCCGAGTTGATCCCGGTCTTAAGGGAGCCCGTCTTCAAGGAACCGGGTACCTTCGGGTTTATTACCCAGCCTTCATTATTCGGCCGCGCCATCGGCAGTGGCAGGTCTATTGATGTTGATATATCCGGCCCGGACCTTGAGCAGGTTCTGGAGATTGCCTTAAAAGGAACCGGCATCATTTCCAAACTGCTGCCACGAGAAGAAGGCAACCAGTTACGCCCGAAACCGGGATTGGAACTGGGTGCGCCTGAGGTACGCGTGTACCCCGATCCGGTTCGTCTCGCCGACAATGGCGTTTCAGCACGGGAATTCAGCCAGACCCTTGATGCTTTTAATGACGATTTACGGGTTGCCGAGATTACCATTGGCGGCAAACGCGTTGACCTGGCCCTGAGAGGGCCGCAGAACAGGATCACAGCAACGCAGGGCATTGGTAATTTGCCCGTCGTTACACGCTCCGGCGATATCATTCCCGTCAGTTCGCTTGCCGAAGTTCGGGTGACATCCGGCCCGACGGAAATCCGCCATAAGGAACGCGAACGCACGGTTACCCTGGAAGTTCGTCCGGCTCCGGATATTCCTCTTGAACTGGCCATGGAAATTCTCACCGAAAAGGTCATTACCCCCCTGCGTGAGGCAGGGCTTCCGCCAGGCGTCAAGATCGACCTTTCAGGAACCGCTGACAAACTGACAGAGGCATGGGATAACATGGTCTTGAACCTGATTATCGCCGTGCTGATCGTTTACCTGGTGATGGCGGTTCTTTTTGAAAGCTTCATTTACCCGCTGATCATCATGTTGTCAGTTCCGCTGGCGACGGCGGGTGGTGTTGGCGGCTTGGTTATTCTCAACCTGTTTTCACCCCATCAGCTGGATATGTTGACCTTACTGGGCTTTGTCATTCTGGTCGGTATCGTCGTCAACAACGCCATCCTGCTGGTTCACCAAACCCTCTATCACCATCGAAACGAGGGTATGAATTTCGAGGCCTCACTGATTGCCGCGACCCGCAACCGGATCAGGCCAATTTTTATGTCGACGCTGACAAGTGTCTTCGGCATGTTGCCTCTGGTCGTCTTCCCCGGTGCCGGTTCGGAACTGTATAGCGGCCTGGGGTCGGTTGTTGTTGGCGGTCTGGCGTTATCAGCCCTGCTAACATTGGCCATCATCCCGCCAATGATGTCACTGGTTTCAAATTTTGCCGAAAACAGCCACAAGGCTCAAGGCGAACCGGTCAGTGCTGAATAAATTTAAGAGACGACCTCAAGACGAATGATGAAGACGTCTTCCTGCTTTTCGCAGCCGAGGAATTGATGACCCGTATTGTCGCAAAAAATCTCGAAATCCTGAGGCGCATCTGAATCCGTCGCCAGAATCTCAAGCGTGTCGCCGGGGATCATTTCCTTGACAGCCCTATTGGCCCTGAGAATAGGAACCGGGCATCCCAGACCCTTTACATCCAAAACAGTCGTGTCAGCCATTCTCATCCCTGTTATCAAGTGTTCTTGGTTAAAATTCCCGTATTACACATACAGCAAGCTGCTTCCACAATCATCCCCTAGGGGCTTAATTAAGCAGAGAATCGTTTAATTGCTTGTGTGCACTGCAGCATTTATTTTGGGCTGCAAGTCCCATTTTTCATTTCAAAGATGACGCTTTGCGCACATTAAATCCATGTGAGTTGATCTTGAAAAACACAATAAAAGCTTATCAAAAAATCTCATCTCATTGATAGATATGTACTCATTTACGCTTCTGTAATCTTTTTAAAATTTCTGATTGGACCGAACTTATGCTTCTGGCTTTATGCTGCATCGCAGCATAATTTCGCGATTTTATTCTGGTCGGGCTCGCGTATATTATGTAGGCTTAATTTAGTGAATTCTTTTACTAACTTAATAATGATCGGTAAGTTTTATTCACAAGCTCTCGAGATTGATTTTTTGGGGGAATAAATAATTTTATTGTTTGCTGAGGAGCACCACAATGAGCGAGACAGAACACCAAGTGATTGATCTGGAGCGGATACAAGATAATGCAAGGCGCGCCAGCACCCTGCTTAAATCCATGAGCAATCAACATCGGTTAATGATTCTATGCCAATTGGTGCCCGGCGAGAAATGCGTTGGCGAGCTGGAAAAAATCGTCGGACTCAGCCAGTCCGCCCTGTCCCAACATCTTGCCCGTCTACGTCGTGACAACCTTGTCTCGACCCGTCGTGAAGCACAGACCATTCACTATTCATTATCGGGGGAGGAAGCCAGCGCGGTTATCGAGACCCTGTACGGCCTGTACTGCGGAACCGAAGCGGTGCTGACCTACGACGACGAGAACAAGGCCTCCATGGCCGTCTAATCGCTGAACGTTCTAAGAATTTAATTCCAGGGAATTTCCATCGATCCTGATGGTGTCGGGCTTTCGCCGGGCCGCCATGGACGCGTTTTCGGCTCTGCCGCGTTCGACTCTGGGGACACATCCACTTTATTCTCAGTTGAAGGCGCAAGCGGTGTTACCGGTTCCGGTTTGACTTTCCTGGCGGACCGTTCTTCCTTTGAGGCCATCCAGCGCAATTCCTCTTTGATGATCTCCATATGATGGCTGGGCTCGGCTTTCAACACTTCGCTAAGGATAGCCTTTTTCACCGGGTTGGGCAGACGGTCAAAATTTTCAAGAAACAGAAACTTGATTGACGGGCGAATACTGTCTGAAACCAACAAGCTCAACACCAGCTTCTTCCTGATGTCACTGCGCATATTTCCGGCTTCGGTCAACTCGAAAAACTCGCTGACGAAGTAACGCGGCGCAATCGTTCCTTCCAGCAGGGCCTGCATATTGCGGCGCAGGGCCAGGGTATATTCCTGGCGCGAATTGACAATAAACTGGCTGGCGTGTTTGCGGACCATGACGATGGCTTCGGGATCGAAGGCATTTTCGGTAATCAATGAAACACACTTGGCGATCAAGGGGTGCTTGGTTGTCTCGCCAACAACCTGAAAGACACCGCTAAGCAATTTTGATTTAACGCCCAGAGGGCTCAGTCGGGCTGCCGCCGCCAGGGCCATTGGTGCTTCGGGGTCGCGTGTTGCGATCATCGACAAGGCCAACGGATCTTCCAGTGTCATCAGATCAACATGATGGTTCATCAGATTTTCCGGCGTCAGAATGCGGGTTTTCTCGCCCGGAAGGCAGATCGGCTCGTGATCCTGATATTTCCCCTTGATACCCAACGCCGTTTTAAGGCCATCATGGCTAAGTCCGTCTAATTGGTTCATTCGTGTAAACTCTCATTCCAGGACGCATTTTCTGGTGCTTTCGTTCGCAAAGCCCCTTCTTGAAACCACCACGCACGAAACAGATGCGATCCTTCGCGAACCGTTTCAGGTGGCAGTGTTTGATTGATGACTTCCTGCTGAAAAAGGCAGCGCCGGGTCGTGTTGAGTCTGGTCTCGACTCTGGACCTGGGCCGCAAATCACGATTGTCTGACAGGGCCTCAAGTTCATCAATCCAGTGGGCCAGCAATAACGTCAACAGAACCAGTTTACATTCAGGCACCCTTGCCCATCCTGCCCGCCACCGTGAGAAAGTTGACGGTGTAACCCCGGCGATAGCCGCGATCTTTTTGCCGGAGATTGAAATGTCATCAAGGCCACGAAAAACCGGCAAGTATTCATCTATAGATGAGGACACATCTCTTTCAGAAAGTGTTTCCACTGTCTCTTGCTGCCCGTTTACCGCCATTATCCACCCTAAATCTTGAACCACGGGATATTATTTTTAACCCGCGACTCGCTGAAAATAGGTGGTTTATGGTGTCTAAATAGTTAATGGCCACTAGATATTGTTATTTTTTTCATCAATTGAAGCAGGAAATAGGTGCGAATCCGGGCCGAATCTGCCCTAAATTTGCTCATTGGGGAGCGCCTTTAGGTGTTTATTTGGCCAATTACCCCATGATTCATTAAAAAAAATTAACCATGTTTTTTCAACTCAAACCAACAACATGAGTGAATCCAACGAGTCGCAAGGAAAAACCAACCGCCTTGCCGCCGCCTGATTCAAGGCATTGAAAAGAATCTCTTTTTTCGGATTTTTAGATTTCCCCAGGTCAATATTTAAGTCCTGCAAAGTCAAAAATGTGATTCTATACAAGCCCTCTCCAAACAAGTTCTGACAAGCAAATATACAAGATGATGTGCTAGAGGTGTTGACACTACACCTCATATATAATATCCGGGATGAAGTTTAGTTTTGAAAAAGAGTCTAGCGATTCCAACGAGTCGCATAGGGGGAAATAGCAAAGAACTCGTTTCGGGATTTACTTGTCAATCAAATGCGTAGGGGGCGCGTTTTATTGATTCCCGAGACCCAAAACAACAAAGACCCCGGCAGGCTAAAGGGGAAATACGGAACCATGCCTTCCAAAGACAAGGTCAAACAACCAACAAACAACATGGGTGAGGAAGCCCGGCCTTTTACGGTCTTTTATGTTAACCCGCAAACACCTGAAGAAGTCCACACCGACACCATTATGGCCGTGGATTGTGAAGACGCCCTGGCCATCGCGGCAGAACAGCATAAGGCGAACACCATTCTTCATGTTCGGGGTATCGGCGATGACGATTTTTCCGGGGGTGCCATAAACAGTGCGAACATGCACACCCATCAGCAGAAAAATTTCCCCTGCGCCCGTTTCATCAACGGTAAATTTCATCAGGCCACATTCACCGATGACCGACTACTGGAAACCCTGCTCGATTAACCTGTATCACCCATGCGCATTGGCATTGACCTAGGCGGCACAAAGATCGAAGGCATTGTCCTTGACGCACAGGGGCACGAGGTCGCGCGTGTGCGCACCCCTACCCCGGCTGGTGACTACACAGGCACAGTGAATGCCATAACCCGTGTTGTTGATGATCTGGAAGCCCAGGCCGGCATCGTCGGGCGCTGTACCCCTGTTGGTGTTGGCATTCCCGGCACCCTGTCGCCGGCAACCTCACTCATCAAGAATGCCAATTCCACCTGTCTTATTGGAAATCCCCTGGACGTCGATCTAACCCGGGCCTTAAAGCGACCGGTTCGTCTTGCCAATGACGCCAACTGTTTTGCCGCCTCCGAAGCAACCGACGGGGCCGGGGCCGGGGCGTCCGTTGTTTTCGGGGTCATTCTTGGAACCGGGGTCGGCGGCGGCATCGCCATTGATGGCAAGGTGATGGGTGGTCCAAACGGTATTGCCGGTGAATGGGGACACAATCCCTTGCCCTGGCCAGATGATGACGAACGCCCCGGCCCCGAATGTTATTGCGGACTGCACGGTTGTATCGAAACCTTCCTGTCGGGCCCCGCCCTGGCTGCCGATTTCAAACATTCAAGCGGCCTGGACTGTGAAACCCAAGACATCACCTCACTGACAAGCAAAGAAGCGGAGGACGCGCTGGGGCGCTATGAGAGGCGCCTGGCCAAGGCCCTGGCCGGTGTTATCAACATTCTTGATCCGGATGTCATCGTCCTGGGCGGCGGCTTGTCAAATACCACACGCCTGTATGAAAACGTACCTGCCCATTTGCTACAATGGGTGTTCTCTGACCAGGTCGATACCCGACTGGTTGCCAACCAGTGGGGAGATTCAAGCGGTGTTCGCGGCGCCGCCTGGTTGTAGTCTTAAGGTCGCAAGGCGGAATCTTTTCCCTGCTCAAACCGCAATTTTCGCCTTACCCGGCAAATTTTGCCCTGTGGGTAACTCCTTAATCCATTGATTTAAAACGATTGTCTTCTTGGCACGAGCCTTGCTGGTAAAGAAGGCAAGCGGTGAAGGATTTGTTAACCATTGGCCGCACCAACAATGAAGGGACGTGTCCGTGAACTCTATATCCCGTGCACCATCACGTGCAGTACCGGAGTTGAATTACCGGGAAAGGCTGTTTGGCAAGATCCGCTGTTTCGCGCACAGCCTTGGTCATTTGATTTATGGCTCCGACAGTCACACCCAGAACTCCGCGACGGCCTCGGCAATGCTCATCGACCACTTGCAAGGACGTATCGCCGAGTTGGAGCGACAGACAGAAACCGACGAGCTAACCGGGCTGTTGAATCGTCGTGGTTTTGACAAACAACTGCAACGGGTTCTCTCAGGCGTTGAGCGTTATGACGAACAGGGCGTGTTGATTTACATCGACCTGGATGCCTTCAAACCGATCAATGACAGTTACGGACATGCCGCCGGTGACGAGGTACTGCGCCATGTCGCAAATCTGCTGAGCGACGGCATCCGCGATACGGATTTTGTCGGCAGGTTGGGCGGCGATGAATTTGCAATCCTGTTAACCCATTCCAATTGGGAAAACGGGTTAAGGCGGGCGGAACGGATCGAAAATCAATTAAATAAATCCATCGTCCATTGGCAGGGACGGATGATTGCCATTAGCGCCAGTTTTGGTTTGCAGGAATACGGTGACAAAGAACAAGGCGGCGACCTTTTAGCACGGGCCGATGATGCCATGTACAAGACCAAGCGGATGCGCACCGGGCGTGAGCGGTTTCGAGTGAACTTATGAATGTGGGCACGGTAAGACAGGAGACGCCCTCCCCCGCCCCCTCTCAACCTCCGGGGCTCTCCCTCACCGTGGCAACCCCGCCCCGCCCGTTTGGACCACGGGCGGGGCACCCTATTTCAGATATACATGTGTGGAGACGGCCATGAAGATGGCCGTTAATTCCAATATTATGCCCATAGAACCCCTGGCACTGGGGCGTTCACTGGTTCCGGTTAAACAGAACCCTGTGGTTGCAAGTGGTTCGCTTGTTGACCGCTCACATGACCTGGAACACACACGCAGTCAAAAGCCTGCCATTCCTGCCATGGATGTTCGCCAAATGAGCCCCCGAAAAATGGCCGGGTTGAGCATGGATTTGTATGTTGCCGGTATCATTGAATGGGAAGAGCACGAGATGCTGGCGTTCCA
This sequence comes from Rhodospirillaceae bacterium, assembly GCA_018662005.1. Classification (NCBI taxonomy): domain Bacteria; kingdom Pseudomonadati; phylum Pseudomonadota; class Alphaproteobacteria; order Rhodospirillales; family Rhodospirillaceae; species Rhodospirillaceae bacterium. The sequence goes on from JABJHA010000015.1 coordinate 80,890, forward strand.
GGCAGAGCTGCATCCAGACTATAATAAATCAATTGGCGCCCTGACAGGTAAACCCGCCCGGCCCGATCATCCAAAAGATTTTATTGAAGAATGGGAAGACAGATTAGCCTTCCAGCGACGATATAACCCCGACAACGTCCGTCGTATCAGACGAACGGAACATATCAAAAATATACTCAACCAGATTGACGCCCCAACCCATGTCCTCGTTTGAGGAAGCAGGAGCCGTGCTCTTTTTAGCTACTTCGCGCTGATGCTCAACGACTGGATTTTCCGCAATTTCTTCATCGACCAACTCGGCTTCAACGGGTGTATCGGCCAGCAGAACATCACTGATGATCGCATCAGGATTCAGACTAAGGGCCCAAATATTGTCAATACCGGTTCTGGCCAGCACGCGGCGAACTTTAAGGCCTTCAGCTTCAGCATAAGGGCCGATAACGACCCGATGCCGCCATCCCTCGGCCGTTTCGGCCGAAATAATACGGGGTGAGAAACTTGCTTTGCTTTTGGCAAAGTTACTGGCGTTTTCGGCGCTCGAGAAACTGCCGATCACCAGGTGATGCTTTTTACTGTCGATATACTCAGAGGACTGCACAGCCTCTGTCTCGTCAGGGGTTTCGGCAATTTCATCAGGTTTAACAGACTTTACAACCGGTTCAGGCTTCACCTCTTGTGGAACCTCGGCGATCGATTGATCAGGCGCTGACAAAGCCTTCGGGCTGGCCAGTGTCCAGTCGCGATGATCGACACGCATGGCCCATGCATTGCCGATGCCTGCCAGCTTCAAATGAAGACGCATTTCTCTTTTTTGATCAGCCGCAAAGGGCCCGACGGCAACCCGGTAAACCTCGAGCCCGTCAAGCCGTGAGGCCATCACTGCAGGGCCCAGCTCTTTGTGCCTGCCAATCATCCGACGGGCATTTTCACGTTTGGAAAAACTACCAATAACGAAATACAGGTCGGCGTCCAGGCGATCGGACCAGACACGCTTGCCAGAAATCATCAGGCGCTCACCGACCTTGGAATTTTGTTGGGGCCTGGAAACAACGGCGGGTTCAACCTGAGGAGTTCCGGCAGCGGTTTCAAAGTTGGCGAGGGAAGCAACATCAAGCTCGCTTTGCGCGGCTTGCGCTGAAGGCTGCGCATCCGATACAGAAGAATCAGCCGAGGCAACAGCGAACGTTCCGGCATCATCATTTTCACTGCAAATTTCGTCACCCTTCAAACTACGCCAAATAGCGCAATCCTTTTGCGCGACCATCGACAGTCCATGGTCGGAAAGAGATTTCTTGGTTGCCAAAAAAGAGATGCCGTCAAGGGCCCAGGAAGCAATTTGCACAGGAACCGGCAAGGCACAACCCGACAGGATCACCGTACAAACGATGATCGAGAGACCATTCCCCAAACCCTTTACCCTGTTTTTCATATTTATCGAACTTTTTAGCATTCTTCTCGTTTCTCTGCCCACGGCCCGCATTATGGCCATGATTGCGTCTCATGCCCAGCTTAAATAGGCATTTTCCAGCATCACTATTTATTTCATTTGCACTTTTGTCACACCTCAACAGACGTATTTTCCGCTGTTTTAAGTACTATTGGGACTTTTTCCATCAAATTCAGAGTAATTCACGCACCATTAAGTCACATGGGGTTTTCCTTCGCCAACTTTCCCTATATACGTTTCAACATGCCTATGATCACCGACTCAGGCGCTCTTGCCGCCTTCTGCAAGACCCTTTCCGGAACGCCGTTTATCACTGTCGATACGGAATTCATGCGCGAGACGACCTACTGGCCGGTTTTGTGCCTGATCCAGGTTGCCGGACCTGATGACGCCCGGGCCATTGATGCCTTGGCCCCCGGCCTTGACCTTGCACCCTTGTTTGACCTTTTCGATGATACGTCCATTCTCAAGGTCTTCCATGCGGCCAGACAGGACCTGGAAATTTTTTACCATTTGATGGGACACCTGCCGAGCCCGCTTTTCGACACGCAGGTTGCGGCCATGGTCTGCGGGTTTGGCGATTCGGTCGGCTATCAAACCCTGATCGCCAAACTGACGAAAGCCCGAATCGATAAATCATCGCGCTTTACTGACTGGTCATTGCGCCCGCTTAGCGATCGGCAGATTTCCTATGCGCTGTCCGACGTAACCCACCTGCGTGATGCCTACCGCAAATTGGCGCAAAAACTTGAAGCGAACGGACGCGAAAGCTGGCTCGGCGAAGAAATGGCTATTTTGGAGGCTCCCGAAACCTATGACCCGGACCCCCATCAAACGTTCCGCCGCATTAAATCGCGAGGTTCCAGCCCGCGTTTTCTGGCCATCCTGCGCGAGTTGGCTGCCTGGCGGGAGCTTGAGGCGCGAAACCGTGACCAGCCACGCAACCGAATATTAAGGGACGAAGCGCTGCTGGAAATTGCCCATCACACACCAAAGACAGTGGGTGACCTGGAACGCACCCGTGGCCTTGGCCGGAAAATGGCCGAAGGGCCAGCCGGCGCACGCTTGCTTGAGGCCGTCACAAAAGGCATCGCCGTTGATGATGCCGATTGCCCGAAACCCGAACACAAACCCGATATGCCTCGAGGACTGGGACCGGTCATCGATCTACTCAGGGTGCTTTTGAAAATGAAGTGCGATGAAGGAGACGTCGCCCAGAAATTGCTGGCCTCGGCAAACGATATTGAACTGATCGCAGCCTTTGGCGAGGACGCCGATGTGCGCGCCATGCATGGCTGGCGCCGGGAATTATTCGGCGAGGACGCTCTGAAGCTCCGCCGCGGCGATATCGGTTTTGTTATTAAAAACAAACACCTGGCCTTAATGAAACCGGAAAACCTTTAGCCGGTAGCGCCCTTCAACCCCAATGAACGCGCCAGGGTTTTCAAGCGGCGTTCGACAGTTTCACTGATGAATAACTCACTGTCTTTGGGAACAACAAGTGTCAATTTACTGTCACTGACTTTCAGGCGGGTTTGTTCCAGCCGTCCCGGCGCACTGCCCGACAAAGTATGTGCAAGACGCAATGCCAACCCGACAACCTGAACCCAGGCCTGCTGGCCCGGATCAAGCAGGGAGCGGACTGGCGACACCAGTTTCGAGTCCGGGTCGCCGTTGTATCGAACGTAAACGGCCTCGGCGAGCAACACCCGGTTAGGATGTGTCAGTCCGGCGAAGGGAACTCTTAGCACCCGGTGGAAGGCGTGTTCGGCGCGATAATCGGGATGCTCGCTCCAGCCGATATCACTGAGCAAACATGCAGCCAGCCGCAACCGACGTTCCGCATTGGATTCATCATCAAACAGCGGATTCATCCATTCCAGAATTTCACCACCACGGATGGCGAAACGGCCAACCCGTTCTGAATAACTTTTGCAGGCATCGATCAGGGTATCCTGCTCGCGCAATTTGTCGGGAAGGATTTTCAGCAATTGCCCCTCGCGCATACCGAAGCCCGAAAAAGTCAAAGCCTGCGGCTCAATAACGCGAATCAGGGCCTCCATAACCATCGCCGCAGCGGGCAGGGTCTCCATGCGGCGACGGGCAATGCCCGGAATGCGTTGCAGACTGTCGTTGCTTTGAGCTGCGACGATTTTACTTAAATGCAGAGCGTCAGCCCGGCGCAGGGTGAAGTTATCCACCACATGCAGGGGATGGCCGATCTGGCTGATAAAAATGCGCGCCAGCGCACGCCATGACCCGCCAATGGCATAGAAGGTCCTGCCCTTTGCTTGTTTAATCCACGGAAGTTCGGCAAGGCTTTCGACGATCAGGTTTGCCGCGCGCTCTGACCCCTGTTCCATTGCTTCGGCCATCCGCAGGTGGCCTAAGGGAAGAGTTCCCTGCTCTCCAAAACTGCCCTTTTCAAGGGTCACCAGATCAAGACTGCCGCCACCCAGGTCGCCGACCAGACCATCTGCGTGGGGGACGCCGCTCAGCAACCCCATGGCTGCCAGTTTAGCCTCTTCGGGGCCGCTTAGAACCTTAACATCCAATCCAAAACGACGCTTGATCTCGGCGACGAAATCCGGGCCGTCAACAGCTTCGCGCACCGCTGACGTCGCCACCAGTTCCAGATGATCCGCACCCATTGAATGGCTCAGATTGATAAACCGGGACAAACTGTCCATGGCCAGCAAAACACCTTCCGGATTTAGACGTCCACTGGCGGCCAGTCCCCGTCCCAGTTCGCACTGGGCTTTTTCGTTAAACATGGGAATAGGAAGGCGCAAGGGCGCGTCGTAGACAACAAGGCGAAGTGTGTTCGAGCCAATGTCGATGATGGCGACTTTGCCGGGGCCGTCCGTATCGGCATCAGATAAAGGAGAAACCCCGTTCATCAGGTTTTTTTCAACACCAACTGCGGGGATGTGTCTGGATTTTTATCACGCGAACTACCGCGACCCGACAGGCTTGGGTTGGTGATAAAATATTTATGGGCGTTAAATACCGAAACGGACGGTTGATCCGAATCCCCTTCGTCAACAGCGGGATCAATAATCCGTGTATAGTCCCCATTGGGTCCTAAAGCCCAACTCTGTTCGCTATCGTTCAAGTTAGCGACCATGATTTCATCAAGGATCTGGGCATGTACTGTTTCATCTTCTACAGGAACCAGAACTTCGACCCGCCAGTCCATATTTCGCTGCATCCAATCGGCTGACGATATGTACACTTTGGCTTTTCTGGAAGGTAGCTTGTGACCACTGCCGAAGGCGACGATACGGCTGTGCTCAAGGAATCGCCCGACGATGCTCTTGACCCGAATATTTTCCGACAATCCCGGAATACCAGGTCTTAGACAACAGATACCGCGAACCACAAGATCAACTTTAACACCGGCGTTAGAAGCCCTGTACAGGGTGTCGATGATTTCGGCATCGACAAGTGAATTCAATTTGGCCCAGATGGTGGCCGGTCTACCAGCCTTGGCGTGCTCAATTTCCTCTTCAAAATGTTTAGCCAGCGTGTCCCGCATATCAATTGGCGATGCCGACAGATGTTCCAAAGTTTCGGGGCGCGCTGTGCCGGTCATGAAGTTGAACATCTTCGCCGCGTCCCGGCACAGTCCTTCATCGCTGGTAAAGAACGACAGGTCCGTATAGACCTTCGCCGTATCAGGATGGTAGTTGCCGGTACCAAAATGCACATAGGCGCGCATCCCCTTGCCGCTACTGGAATGACGAACGACCAAGCTAACCTTGGCGTGGACTTTTTTGTCGGGCAGGCCATAAACCACCTGTGCCCCGGCCCGTTCCAAATCGCGAGCCCAGCGAATATTGGCTTCCTCATCAAAACGGGCCTTTAATTCGACCATCGCCGTAACAGATTTTCCGGCTTCGGCCGCTTCAACCAGCGCCTTGACGATTGGTGAATTATCGCTGGTCCGGTACAGGGTTTGCTTGATCGCCACCACTTTCGGATCCTGCGCAGCCTGCCGCAAGAACTGCACCACCACGTCAAAACTTTCATAAGGGTGGTGTACGACGATGTCTTTTTTACGAATAGCAGCAAAGCAATTACCGGAAAAATCCCTTATCCGTTCAGGGAAGCGGGCATTGAAAGGATCGAACAACAGGTCCGGGCGTTCGTCGACAATCAATTGCCGCGTTTCCCCGACCCCCAAAAGCCCTTCGCGGTAAATAATATCCTCCGGGGCGAGCCCCAGATTTTCGGTTACCAACTGGCGCAATTCTTTGGGTGTATCAAGACTGAAGGAAAGCAGGATGGTGCTGCCCCGGCGACGCCGTTTAAGCGCCGTCTCGAACGTCCGCACCAGATCTTCAGCTTCCTCGTCTACTTCAACAACGCTATCGCGAATAATGCGGAAAGAGCCTGACTTGAGTAGCGTAAAATCAGGAAACAACTTGTTCAGAAACAGCCCGATCAGGTCTTCAATAGGGATAAAACGAATGTCCTCGCCGGGCAGCCGGAAGAAGCGGTTAAGCATTCTGGGGATCGGAAGCAAGGCGCGAAGCTCTTCATCATCATCGTTGCGACGCATTTTCAGGATTAGTGAAAATCCCAGATTGGGAATGAACGGAAAAGGATGAGCAGGATCGATGGCCAATGGCGTCAGCACCGGAAACACCTGTTCCATAAAACGCTCTTCAAGCCATTGCCTGTCATCATCTGATAACTCGTCAGGGGCCAGCAAAGTCAGCCCGGCATCACGCAACTCACCCAGTAACGTATGCAGACAGGTTTGTTGATCTGTGAACAAGGCCATCGCCGACTGGTGAATGGCAACCAGTTGCTGGGCCGGGGTCAGGCCATCCTGACTTTGGGTGACAACACCAGCGCGCACCTGGCCTTTAAGGCCGGCGACACGAACCATGTAGAATTCATCAAGGTTAATTGCCGAAATGGATAAAAAACGTAAGCGCTCCAGCAGCGGATGTTTTGGGTTGTTGGCATCACCCAACACACGCGAGTTAAAGGCCAGCCAGGAAAGTTCCCGATTGATAAAACGGCGTCTTGAGCCGGGCTCAACGCTTTTCCAGTCGGCAGTGGCGGTTGAATCAACGAGCTTGGCCACCGCTGCACCTTTACCAGGTGCCCGGGGAGGTTTGCCGGATTTTATTTGGTCTTCACTCATGTCACTGATTCTACAGATAAAAAAACCATTTGTCATGCCGGTCCGTGGAAGCCCAATAAGTTGAAGGCAATTCCGATCAGGCGGCAAGAATCTGTTCGGGCCTGAAAATACGTAACTTTTCTGATCGCTCTATAAATTCCTAAAATGTGCCCGGATAACCGCCACCGTCAATCAGCAAGTTCTGGCCGGTGATGTAACCGGCCTGGGCGCTGCAAATGAAAGCGCACAGTTCCCCGAATTCAGCCGGATCACCGAAACGTCCCGCCGGGTTTGAAGCCCTGCGCTCTTCAGTTATTTCAGCAACAGATTTGCCGGCCGCTTTGGCCGCCCCTTCAAGGGTGGCGCTCAAGCGGTCTGTATCGAATGGTCCCGGTAATATGGCGTTCAGGGTAACGTTGTGGCGGACGGTTTTGCGGGCCAGCCCGGCGCAAAAACCGGTCAGCCCCGAACGCGCCCCGTTGGACAGGCCAAGAACTTCAATCGGCGCCTTGACCGCACCAGAAGTAATATTGACGATGCGCCCGAACTTGCGTTCGATCATGCCGTCGACCGTCGCCTTGATCATAAAAATCGGGCTCAACATGTTGGCGTCGAGGGCGGCAAGCCAGATATCGCGATCCCAATCACGGAAATCGCCGGGCGGTGGACCACCTGCGTTATTAACCAGAATATCCGGGTTTGGGCAGACGCCCAGAGTTGCCTCGCGACCTTCCTCGGTGGCGATATCGGCAGCCAGCGTGTGAACAGTCGCACCGGTGGCTTTGCGAATGTCCTCCGCCGTTTCCTCAAGCGGTCCTGCGGTCCTGGCGGTTATGGTCAGTTCAACACCTTCAGCCGCCAGCGACATCGCGCAAGCCCGGCCCAGGCCCTTTGAGGCGGCGCTCACCAATGCCTTTTTTCCGGCAATTCCCAAATCCATGATGTAATCCTCTATTCGTCAGCTTTGTTCAGATCATGCAACACCTGGCGAACCAGGGGTACCGTAATCCGTCTTTTTTCAAGCATCGCCATTTTGTCCACGGCATCGACCAGTTTTTCCAGAGCGGCAAAAGATCGTTCGATCCTGAGTTGCACAAAAGCAACCACATCGCTGTCAATTTTAAGTTGCCGATCAGCGAACTGCTTGACCAGGACAGCGGCCAGCAAGGCATCATCGGGCGGTCCTATTTCTGCGACAGTCGCCGTCTTCAGTCGGGATGACAAATCCGCCAGTTGCAATGGCCAGCGTGAAGGCGGCACCCTGCCTGTCATCATCATCGTAGCGCCTGCTTCCCGAACCGTGTTGTAGAGGTGCAAGAGCGCTACCTCAAGCCCGTCCTTGTCATGTTTATCGAAGGCTCCGTCCAGATCATCGAGCAGACACGCCCCGGCCCCGGCAAGCAAGGCCGGTGGATCATTTCGGGTAAGCTCCATTGTGGTGATCGCGACAGCATTCGTTTTGGCTTGAAACACTTGCGCCAGATGGCTTTTTCCACAGCCTGCCGGACCATGCAGGAAAAGCGCGGGTGATGGCCAGTCCGGCCAACGGTCAATCCAGGCGACCGCGTCACTGTTGCAGGGTGCGACGAGAAAATCCTCAGCCCCAAGGGCCGGGCGGTGTTCAAAATCCAGAAGAAGCTGCGTTGTGTTCACTCGGCCTGACCGCCGTCATAAAACGGACTTTCCAGATACTGACTGACACCGAAACGGATCAGCACCCCAATGACAGCGGTTACGGGCACCGCCAGCAGGACACCCGTCAGGCCGAACAAAGCCCCCCCGGCAAGAAGCGCAAAAATAATCCAGATCGGGTGAAGACCGACCCGCCCGCCAACCAGTCTGGGCGTCAGGATGTAGCTTTCAGCAGTTTGCCCGGCAATGAAAATAGCGGCGACAATCAGCACCGGTTGCCAGTCAGAAAACTGGGCCAGAGCAATACCGACACCGCTGATCAAGCCAATCGATGCCCCCACATAGGGGATAAAAGCCAACAGGCCGGTGCCAAGGCCGACCAGCAGACCAAAGTCGAGCCCGGCCAACGTCAACCCGATAGCGTAGTAGACGGCCAACACCAGACAGACACTGGCCTGACCACGTACAAATGCGGCAATGGTGTTATCAATAGCCGCAAACTGCTGATGGAAGGTATCAATGGAGCGGCGTGGCAACAGGTGGTCAAACCGGTCAACAATTTGATCCCAGTCGCGCAGCAGATAAAAGGCGACAAGCGGGGTAATCACGACCAGCGAGACGACATTGAAAAACGCCATGCCGCCGCTCCACACGCCCTTCAGCAAACCGCCAAACCAGGCCAGGATATCACCGGCGAAGGCTTCGACAGCACCCTTCAGGTTGTCGATCTCGCCGCTCGACAAATTCTCGTACACCAATTCCATAATCGGCCGGATGCGCTCTCGCAAAAGCTCGACGAGATCAGGAACCGTGGCCACCAGGCCCAGAATCTGCGCCTGTAATAATGGCAGTAACAGCACCAAAATGGCGGTGGCGAGCCCCAGAAATGCCAAAATGACAAGCCCGGCGGCAAGTCCCCTGGAAACACCCGCCTTTTCCATACGGTCGGCCACTGGATCAAAAAAGTAGGCTACCGCAAGGCCAGCGACAAAAGGCGCCAGAATGCTGCTTAAGGCGTAAAGCAGGACAGCAAAGGCAACGAACCCGGCAATCCAGAAAAAAGCCTTGCGATCACCATTCATTTGCTCACTGGAACCCTCGCTCATCGCTGTTCCCCCTTCTTCGTTTTCATGACTTCAAATCCTCGAGATTCAAAATCATGACCAGATACGATACGCCGGAAATAAGCGTTGTCACGGCAACTATACCAATCATCAACTCCATGAACAGGCCCGTATCAATGTTATAACCGCTCGCCCCCAGCACCATGGCGGCCAGGGTGATCTGTGCCACGGTGTTGACCTTGCTGATAAATAATGGCGACATTTCCAGTGTCCGCACCATGGTCTGGAACAAAATCACCGCACCGACGATCATGACATCGCGAAAAACAACCGTAATCACCAGCCAGTTTTCAAGATAGCCCTGTGCGCCGAGCGTAATGTAGATACTGACCAGCAGGGCCTTGTCAGCAATAGGGTCCAGGTAAGAACCAATTTCGGTGACCTCGTCCCAGCGTTTGGCAAGGTATCCGTCAACGGCGTCACTGATACCGGCAGCGACGAAAAGCCAGAAGGCAGCCAGGATAAAATCATTGAGAATCAACCACACCGTGACAGGCACGGCGATCAGTCGCCCCAACGTGATCATGTTGGGGATGTTCAGGTCCATATCCTTGCCGTGAAATCGTTGTATTATTTTCCCAGCTCCAATACCCAACCATCGCCTTCACGATTAATCACAAGGTCGGCTTGTTCAAGGGCCAGGGCGAGTTGTCCGGGTTCGCCGATGTAATGCAAATTCACCCTGACTTCATCCAGAGACAAGAGCACCAGGTCACTTTTGCGAATAACAGCTACACCGCCCAACCGGTTACGAATGTCGAGCCAGTCAGCAAGTCCGCCAATCCGGATTTTAACGGCGACCACAGCCTGCTGGCCAAACTGCAAAAGATTGTCGCGCTTCCAGTTATCCTCGATCTGACGGGTCAATTCGACGGCCGCCCTGGTGAGCATCATGTCGAGGGTTTCCTGTTCGCCGGAGGTAAAGCTTTTGACCACCGTCTGCTCCTGCTGGGCGGTGCCGTAGCGGGTCACATAGACTTCCAGATCAGGCCGCCCGCGATCCATATTCATGGTCGCGTGAGCAACAATCGTGTCACCGGCGTCATAGCGACCGGCAATCGCCGACAGGCGTTGCTCATCGCCGGAAACGGCCTGCTCAGGCCCGATTGTCGCGATATCGGACAAATCGCCACCCGGCAAGATCGCTGGCACCAGCGAGAATATTTCAGGTCGTTCGGCCCAGGCATGACGCCAGGGGTTGGGATCATCCCATAGCAGCAAAGCCCCGGCGGCCTGATAGACAGGCAACACCAGCACCGGTTTGGAGGTGGTTTCGGCAAACGCGATTTCCCGGTCAATCAACATGCGGCGTACCGCGTCAGCCTTGAAACTGTAGTTCAGGGTCGCCAGATAACGCACGGCGGATGCCTTCTCCTGGGCAACCTCGAAATCGAGCACGAAGGCGGCGATTTCTGCGGCGCTGAAAGCGGGCAGTCGAAAATGATCGCGACGCATGGTCAGGCGTTCAAGCAACTGGCGAAAAGCCGCCCGCTCGCCCATCGCCAGCGCCTTGTCACGGGCTTCTGCGGTCGAGGCGGCAGTCACATCAACCTTCAGGCCACTGGTCACGAAAACATCGTTCTGGGCGGCCTGTCCGGTGCCCACCAATGCACATAACAAACCAACAAAAAGCACAAATGTGCGAATTGACTTGGCTAACCACGGATCGATCATTGCAAACAGTTCCAGAACATTTATCTTCATAAGTTTTTTCTTTATTTACAATGGTTTACAAATTTATAACCACGGAAAACCGTTCACACATTACTCACACAAGCCCCTGAAACATAAGTGAATGTACTTTACACTTTACACATTATTCACACAAAAATTGCTCCTTGATTTACACGGTGTACTGCCTTTTCTCGGACAATAACCGGACATCGCCTACATTACCTAATTAGCTGATCCATTGAGGCATTTACAGATAATCCCGATTGAACATCAGAACGGTAAATTCGGTTCAATATGTCGATATCGATGTTTGTCAAATAGACAGGATCAAGTGTTGGTGTTCGCACGGTATTACCGCTTTTGACCATACCACGCAGTCCTAAAATTCCAGCAAAATTTCCTGCTATGCACTTGTGAGTTTGATCATCTTTCAAAGTACTGTCCCAATATATCACCGCACTAACAATGTATTTTTGTTCATCATCAAGTTGAATTCGGTGTCCACACTTTGAAATATTATTCTCTGCATAAAAGCTCTGAGAGAAATTAGGACCGCTCGCAAAACCAGGCAGTGATCTAAGGACCTTAAGATGTTTTTCCGTTACTAACTTTAGATCGTCAGAAGAAATGAGCAATACGTTGGCCGCATTTTTGGTGGCGGCAGTGATGCTAATTGGAGTGTTATCGGAAATCCGTTTCAGAATTCCATCAAATGCCATTTGGTCATAATAAGGAAGCTCCGTGAGGACGTGAATTTTCAACTCAGATTTCCATTTGTAGATTTTTCCTGGCTCTTCACCAGCAGACGCTACAAGCGCATTAATATAGGACTGTAGTTGCTCTTGAGTTTGTTCATGACTGCTCACGTTTTCAGGCAAAGATACATCTGCCGAATGCAAGATATCTGGAATATACCTGCTGATCAGGTAAGTAGACAGGTACGCCATGAGGACAATCATGCCGACCATTTTTATTTTTCCCCATTTAGTTTTGGGCCGGTATTTTTTCTTCCATTCTTTTATTACATTTTTCTGCTTTTCACCCAAATGGGCGAGGTATTCCTCCTTGTCCCATTCGTCATTTTGTACGCTCATCGGCCACTCTCCAAAATAAGAATTTTTGCCGCCGTTGCGTTATGGTTGTACAGATTTAATGAATTTACAATTGGTAAAATTCATTTAAAGGCATATTAAATTAGAGAAATGTTCGGTCTAGGCTAAGTCCGTAGCCTTTCCCTTTTAACCGCGAAGCTATGATTGTAGTATGCGGAAAATGCGAGTCTAGAAGGTGAAGATACAAAACCATTTTGCTTATACAAATTTTGGCTAAGTTATTCTAAATACTCAACAATGGTTCACACATATTTCACACGCGAACAAAATGTGTTTATTTGATGTTTGTTTTCAATACGTTAAAAATTGAGCAATCAGTTCCAGATCAAGTATCTTCTGCTTTCTCGGTGAGAGCGGAACTTAGCATAGTTGAAGCAGGGAGGAAGCCATTAACGGCCTAAATTACAAGGATGCTGGTGTTGACATCGATGCGGGTGAAGCGCTGGTCGATGCGATCAAGCCTTTGGCCAAATCGACGGCCCGTGACGGCGTTGCATCGGGACTCGGTGGTTTCGGGGCCATGTTCGACCTTAAAGCCGCCGGTTTCCAGGATCCCGTATTGGTTGCTGGCACGGACGGCGTCGGCACCAAGCTGAAAGTCGCCATCGAAGCGGGCAAACATGACACGGTTGGTATCGATCTGGTTGCCATGTGCGTTAATGATCTGATCGTTCAAGGCGCAGAGCCCTTGTTTTTCCTTGATTACTTCGCCACTGCTAAACTTGATGTGGCGGCCGGAACCGACATCGTTTCAGGCATTGCCGAAGGTTGCCGCCGCTCCGGCTGCGCCCTGATTGGCGGCGAGACAGCCGAAATGCCCGGCATGTACGCCAGCGGTGATTATGATCTGGCCGGTTTTTGCGTCGGCGCGGTCGAACGCGACGCTATTTTAAGCGGCGATAAGGTCGGCGATGGTGATGTTATTCTCGGCCTTGCCTCTAGCGGTTTGCACTCAAACGGATTCTCGCTGGTGCGCCGGGTTGTAGAACTCGCAGGCCTGGATTATAGCGCCGACGCCCCCTTCCAGCCCGGCGTCAGTCTTGCCGATGCATTGCTGGAACCGACACGTATCTACGTCAAAAGTTGCCTCACGGCGATTGCTGCAGGCGGTGTCCATGGCCTCGCTCACATCACTGGCGGCGGCTTGCTTGAAAATATCCCGCGCGTCCTGCCCGAAGGTCTGGGCGCTGATCTTGATGCCGCCGCCTGGGATTTGCCGCCTGTCTTCGACTGGCTGGCCAGAGCCGGTGGCATAGCCCAAAACGAAATGGCCCGCACCTTTAACTGCGGCATCGGCATGGCGGTTATCGTTGCCGCAGATCGTGCTGAAGACCTTGCCCAGGTGTTTATCGACAATGGCGAAACGGTCGCCACGATTGGCCGGGTCGTCGCCCGCGAGGGTGGCGGCGTTGAAATTACAAATATCGAAGACAAATGGCCAATCTGAAACTCTGTGTCCTGATATCGGGACGGGGATCAAACCTGCAATCCCTGATCGACGCGTGTGCAGACAATGCCTTCCCGGCGGAAATCGCCCTTGTCGTCTCCAACATCGATGGTGTGCAAGGACTTGAGCGCGCCAAAAAGGCCGGCATTCCGACCACGGTGCTGAGCCATAAAGATTTCAAAAGCCGTGAAACATTCGATGCCTCATTAACGCAAACCATCAGCCGCTTTGATGTGGACTTGCTGTGTCTGGCAGGGTTTATGCGTATTTTAAGCGACGGGTTCGTCAATCACTGGTTTGACCGGCTGATCAACATCCACCCTTCTTTGCTACCAGATTACAAGGGCCTGCATGTGCATGAACGGGTCATCGAAGCCGGTGAGGATTTTTCGGGCTGCACGGTCCACTACGTTCGCCCCGACATGGATTCAGGGCCGATCATCAAACAGGCAAAAGTCGCCGTTGAAGCGGACGATAACGCCGATACCCTTGCCGCAAGAGTGCTGGAGCAGGAACACATCATCTACCCCGAAGCCGTCCGCCTGATCGCCGAAGGCCGGGTCCGTATCGAAAATGAATGCGTCGTTATCAATGCTGGCACCTAGGCCCGTAAATTCAGGAGCAACAGTTGCCTTCCTGAATGGGCGGACATGGGACATCGGCATAGGAACAGAAGACGCAACAGTCCCCCGGTAGTGCCTTCAAAACGACCCCGCAACCCTTGCAATCGTAGAAGAACTGACAGGCGTCCGTCGGCATAACCTCGGTTTCCGTGTGCCCACATTCAGGGCAAATAATCGTTGAATTTAACTGGATTTCAGTCGCCACAATCCAAATCCTGTCAGGGCCAAAAATGCAACCAACGCCGGAAGCAGCAGGTAATCAAGCCAGCCAAGCCACGCTGACAAGCCGACCCCGCCCAACAGCACCACCAGCAAAGGTGTGAAACAACATAGCATTGATATGACCGAGCCAATAACGCCGGTTTTTATAAGCGTGCGATTTTTCATTTAAAATTCAACCCGAAATGCCTGACGTAACGTATCGTAATTTTGGCATTTCTTGAGTCACAATCCTGTGACGCAGAACAAGAAAAAGCCCCCCGACCTGCGCCGGAGGGCTTTTTAAATTCATGCGCCTGAGTTTGTTCAGCCGACGATTTCGGCGTCCGAGAAGAAGAAGCTGATTTCCTTGGCGGCGTTCTCGACACTGTCAGAGCCATGCACCGAGTTTTCCTGAACGTTAAGCGCAAATTCCTTGCGCACGGTGCCTTCATCGGCCTGGGCCGGGTTGGTGGCACCCATGATTTCGCGGTGGTGGGCGACGGCGTTTTCGCCTTCCAAAACCTGTGCGACGACCGGTGCTGAAATCATGTAATCAACGAGTTCACCGAAGAACGAGCGTTCATTGTGAACTTCGTAAAAGGTTTCAGCCTGTTCCCGCGACAACCGGATACGGCGCTGCGCGACGATGCGCAATCCAGCATCTTCAAACAGGGCATTGATCTTGCCGGTGATGTTGCGTTCGGTGGCGTCCGGTTTAATGATAGACAAAGTCCGCTCGATAGCCATTACCCGATAGTCTCCAACTTAATTAGTGAATTCCTGCCGGTATCTGATGCCTAAATCAGTGCAAGTCCCATGGCCCGGCATTAAGGCCGCGGTTTATAGCCCCATCGAAGGGTATTGGCAAGGGCTTGCAAAATTCATTATTAAGCCCTTTTCCATCCTAGCGTCTCCGTGCTATCAGACCGCCCATGTTACATATCAATGACCTTACCTACCGCATTGGCGGCCGCGTTTTGTTCGATGGAGCCTCCGTCGCCTTGTCCGTTGGCCACAAGGCCGGACTTGTCGGCCGAAATGGCACTGGCAAGACGACCCTGTTCAAATTGATTCTGGGTGAACTTCACGCCGATGGCGGTTCGACCAGTGTTCGCAAGCGCGCTCGTATCGGCACTGTCGCCCAGGAAGCCCCGGGCGGCGAGACAAGCCTTGTCGATGCTGTTCTGGCCGCCGACACTGAACGATCCGCATTATTGATTGAGGCAGACAGTGCCAGCGACCCCGAACGGATCGCCGAAATCCACAACCGTCTCGCCGATATCGATGCTCATTCGGCACCGTCGCGGGCGGCAACGATCCTGTCCGGCCTGGGTTTCAATGAAGAAGCCCAGCAACGGGCGTGCTCGGATTTTTCCGGCGGCTGGCGTATGCGCGTCGCCCTTGCCGCCGTGTTGTTCTCGAACCCTGACGTATTGCTGCTCGATGAACCGACAAACCACCTGGACCTTGAAGCGACACTGTGGCTGGAAAGTTATCTCGCCAATTGGCGCGGCACCATGCTGGTGATCAGTCATGACCGCACCTTGCTCAATGCATCTGTGAGTGAAATCATCCACTTGCAGGGCGGCAAACTGACACGTTACGCAGGCGGTTATGACCGTTTTGAGAAAACCCGTGCCGAACGTCTTGCCAACGAGTCAAAAATGCGGACCAAGCAATTGGCCGCCCAGCGCCATATCCAGTCTTTCGTCGATCGCTTCCGGGCCCAGGCCAACAAGGCCAAGCAAGCCCAAAGCCGCATTAAAATGCTCGCCCGTATGCAACCGATTACCTCGATGATGGAAGACCGTACCGTTTCCTTCGACTTTCCCAACCCCGAGCAACTAGCGCCCCCGCTGATCACCCTCGATGAGACAGAAGTCGGATACGAAGCCGACAAACCGGTCCTGCGCGGACTCGACCTGCGCATTGATATGGATGACCGTATCGGCCTGATTGGCGCCAACGGCAATGGCAAATCAACCCTGGTCAAACTGCTGTCTGACCGCCTGAAACCGATGGCCGGCAACCTTCGCAAATCATCTAAATTGCGGATCGGATATTTCGCCCAGCATCAAACTGATGAATTGAATGTGGAATCTACCGCCTATCAGGTGATGGCGGCGAAGGTTCCCGATGCCACTGAATCAAAGGTTCGCGCCCTGCTGGGACACTTCGGTTTCGGCAGTGAAAAAGTTGAAACACTTATCGCCGATCTTTCCGGTGGCGAGAAAGCCCGGCTGCTGTTTGCGATAATGAGCATCGACAAGCCCCATGTTTTGTTGCTGGATGAACCAACAAACCATCTGGATGTTGATGCCCGCGAATCCCTCGTCCATGCGCTCAATGATTATGAAGGGGCGGTGATCCTTGTCAGCCACGACCCGCATTTAATCGAACTGGTTTGTGACCGTCTGTGGTTGGTCGATGGCGGCGGCTGTCAGGTCTGGGACGGAGACTTATCCGAATACCGGAAGAAACTTCTTGATGAGCAACGCGGCGGCAACAAAACCGGCAACGCCGGCAAGGGCCAGGGATCGAAAAATCGCAAACAGGTGCGCCAGGAGCGCGCCAAGGCCAGGGCCGAAACAAACGGCCTCAGAACATCTGCGAAGGAAGCCCTGAAAACTTTCGAGAAACTGGAAAAGCAGAAAACAGAAATGGAAACCCGTCTCGCCTCCAGCGACGTCTACGAGGGATCGACCGCAGAATTGATGGCGTTGCAGGTCAAATTGGGTAACATCAAATCAGCACTGGGTGAAGCCGAAGACGCCTGGTTGGCTGCCGAAGCCGCAATCGAAGCCGCGAAAACTGATTAATTCAGGCCCGTTTTTTCGTCCGCCAGATACTCTGTCATCTCATCCACCGACAAAGGGTGACTGAAATGAAAGCCCTGAATAAGATGGCAGCCACGCGCCTTCAATAGCTCCAGCTGTTCCGGTGTTTCCACCCCTTCAACGACAACTGTAAGCCCCAGGCTTTTGCTCATGGCGATAATCGCATCGACCAGGGCCAGATCACCATCGTTGGTGGCGATATCGCGAATAAACGTTTGATCAATCTTCAGGGTATCGACCTGGAATTTCTTCAGGTATGCCAGCGACGAATAGCCGGTTCCAAAATCATCAAGAGCCAGTTTGACCCCCATGGCTGTCAGCTCGCGCAAGCGATCAAGGATTTGGACTGAATCATCCATCAGCAGGTTTTCCGTAATCTCGATCGTCAAAGCTGCCGCCGGCAAGCCACTGTCGGCAAGCACGCCTCTAACGGACTCAACCAAATCGGAACTTCTGAAATGGGCATTTGAAACATTGACGCTAAGCTGCAACTGCGGCGCAACCCCGGTCCGCCATGCAGCAACCTGAACGCAGGCTTCAGCCAGCACCCACTTGTCTATCGGCAGGATAAACCCAGTTTCTTCCGCCACCTTGATAAGTTGTTCGGGATCAACGGCTTTCAGGACGCTGTCATTCCAGCGTATCAGGGCCTCGATCGAAGCCAGCCTATCCCCGGCTATATCAACGACAGGCTGGAAGTAGAGTTCCAGATCGCCCCGGTCCAGCGCATGGCGAAGACGCTCGGCAATTCGGCCATGGTGTTCGGCTTGATCATTGAGACCGGGGGTGAAGAAACGGAAGGTGTTGCGACCACTTCGTTTCGACTTGTACATGGCGGCGTCAGCATTTTGCAAAAGAATTTCTGCCTCCTCGCCATCATCAGGGAAAATCGAAATACCAAGGCTGACAGTGGCAAATGTCTCGTCGCCATCAAGGTCGAACGGATTGATAAAAGCATCGATAATCTTCTTGGCAACAATTTCAGGACCACTGGGCAATTCAACGTCATTGAGCAGAATAATAAATTCATCCCCGCCCAAACGCGCCACAGTGTCCTCTTGACGAATGAGGTTACTAAGCCTTTGACCAACCTTTTCCAGTAGTTGATCGCCGGCAACGTGACCACGGGAATCATTGATCTGTTTAAAATGATCAAGATCGACAAAAATTAAGCAAACATTACGCTGCTCACGCCGGGCATGTTCCATAGCCAGGGCAAGCCTGTCGAAAAGTAGCGCCCGGTTTGGAAGCCCGGTGACAAAATCAATTGTTGCCTGTTCAAGCAACTGTTCTTCAGCAAGTTTACGAGCCGTTATATCTTCGTGACTGGAAATAACCACGGACCAGTCATTAGCCGGATTTTTGATAACCCGGCTCGTGCATCTGATTTCAATAGCAGTACCATCGGCCGTAACATCGTGAAGCTCTGCCGTAAACGTCGACGCCCCCGAAGCCATGGAAACCAACTCACCGATATAAAATCGACGCCAGCTGGTATCAGCCCAAAGATCGTTATCGGCTTCATATTTCTTGTATTCCTCAAGTGTGTTTACGCCAAACATTCTGATCTGGGTATCGTTGGCGTCGACAACTTCAACTTCCAAAACGATCGATTTCAGCACATCCTCATTTTCCTCTAAGTATTTGGCTAAATCATTCACGCCTTCGCTGGCTAAACGTTCAATCGAAATTTTAACCTGGGAATAATCCTCAAGTGTGACGCCTGTGGGAAATTGATGGAAAAGAGAACGAAACTGATGCTCGCTTTCACTCAATTTTTTTTCTGCCTGCTTACGAACCGTAATATCCCTGCCGGTTCCATAGTAGCCATCGAAAGAACCATCCGCCTTGAATACCGGATTGCCGCTAATTGAAATGGTCAGAGTTTTCCCACCTGCTATCATCAGGTCGTATTCAAAATTACGAAATTCACGGTGTTCATCCACGACTTGCAGATGCTGCTTCCAATTTTCATCATCATCTGTCCCGTAACGAATTTCACGACGGGTTTTGCCGATATAAATATCGGGATCAAAGCCGGTAATTTCCTTGTTACGCGCCGAGAAATAAGTGAAGCGCAAATCCGCATCCATCTCCCAGAACCAATCCGATGAAATTTTAGCGAATTCCCGGAATTTCGCCTCACTTTCCCGCAGGGCTCTTTCGACCGTTTTGCGATCAGAAATATCGGAATAAAGGGTTACGAAGCCTCCACCCAGGGTTGGCTGGCGGCGAATTTCCAGAATCCGGCCATCGGTGGTAGTTCTTTCAAAATGAAAGGACTCGAATTGTTTGGCTTTATTGACGCGTTCAAGCACCTTTTCATCAACATCACCTGAACCATATTCTCCCCGTTCGACCAGAAATCTGATGAAAGATTCAAAAGGATCACCGGGATGAAACCGATCTTTAGGTAAATTCAACAATTCAAGAAACCGGCTGTTGAAAGCGACAATATTAAAATCCGCATCAACCATACTGATGCCATCGGCCATATTTTCAAAAGTCGTTTCAAGAAATTCGGTTTTTGCTTTTAGTTCCTGGGCTGTCTTGCTGATGGCGATGTCTTCGACACTTGACCAGATCAAATCTTCATCGTTTTCACGGATCAGCACACCCGACAGGCGAACAGGAATCCGGTGGCCGTCCTTGTGGATATACTCCTTCTCGTAGGGTCCGTAGTGACCGCTCTCACTCAATGACGCCAGTTGCGCCTGTTCCTGTTTTTCGTAATCAATTGGCGTCACCTGCCAGTAGGTCAGCTTCAACGCCTCTTCGACGCTATATCCGATCATCAAGGCAAAGGCCTCGTTGACATAGGACAGGCGTCCGTCCATGTGGCAGATCGCCAGGCCTATGGGCAAGGCCTCGAACAACTGATGACTGAATCGATCACGATCACTCAAAGCGACCCCTAACCACTGGCTTTTTCCTGCCAGCCGCCGTGTTCTGATTGTTGTAAATACTTCAACTGATAGCCCGCGCTCTTGTAGGACTTCCAGCGTTCGCGTGCAGCCGCCACCTGGGCTCCGTCATTGCCGTCGAAAAGTTCAAAACAGCGCTCAAAACCGTCCAGGTCAGCACGCTCCGCCCCGTCGGTCAAAAAAACAAAGGTGGCGTCATTTGGATTTTCTTCAAGCTCAGTTAACCAAATCGGCTGGTCCTCACTGCGTCCATCCTTTTTACCGCCATGGGGTAGCCACGAGTCTTTTTTATAACTCCACAGGGTTTGACCAAGGTGTTCGGCACGGGCGCCCGAAGCGGTCATGACAAGGGCGCGCTTGCCCGCGCCAAGTGTCTTTTCCAACAACATGGGCAAAACATCCTCAAGACGGGATTTCTGCAAGTGGTAGAAAGACACCTCGGTCATATCTGTAGAAAACCTTATTTTTCGTAATGATCGGCAACCAGACGATCTAGCAGGCGAACGCCAAACGCCGTGCCACCCTTGGGCGTTGTCGAAGATGCCTTGGAGGACCAGGTTACCCCGGCGATATCCAGATGCGCCCACGGCGTCTTGTCGACGAAGCGTTTCAGGAATTGCGCCGCAGTAATCGAACCGGCGCCGCGTCCGCCGGATATATTTTTCATGTCGGCGGCGTCGCAATTGAGCATCTTGTCATAGTTGTCGCCCATGGGCAGCCGCCAGACACTTTCGCCGACGGCCTCGCCAGCGTCGCTCAACTGACCAGATAATTTGTCATCGTTTGAGAACATGCCGGCTTTTTCGTTGCCCAGACAGATAATAATGGCGCCGGTCAATGTTGCCAGATCGACCATGAATTTTGGTTTGAAGCGTTCCTTCGTATACCACAGTGCGTCAGCCAGCACGAGACGCCCTTCGGCATCCGTATTGAGCACTTCGATGGTTTGCCCTGACATGGAGGTGACAATATCGCCGGGTCGTTGGGCCGCTCCAGACGGCATGTTTTCAACCAGCCCGACGACACCAACCACATTGGCGTTGGCCTTGCGTCCGGCCAGCGCTTTCATCAGGCCGATGACGACGCCTGAGCCGCCCATATCCCATTTCATGTCTTCCATACCACCCGATGGCTTGATCGAGATGCCGCCGGTATCAAAGGTCACACCCTTGCCCACGAAGGCGACGGGAGCATCGGACTTGGCTTTGCCCTTTTTGCCGTTCCAGCGCATGACCACCATCTTGGATTCCCTGATGCTGCCCTGACCGACGCCCAGCAAAGCGCCCATGCCAAGCTTGCGCATCTGTACCTCGCCCAAGACTTCGACCTTGACGCCAAGTTTGCTTAAAGACTGAGCCTGTTTGGCCAGTGTTTCGGGGTACAGAACATTGGCAGGTTCGGAAACCAGATCGCGTGTCATAAAGACACCACTTGCAACCTTGTCCATAGGTGCAAACGCCTTGCGCGCCCGGGTTGCGCCCGCGCAGGCAATTTTCAATGCCTTGAGGCTGGGCTTGCTTTCAGGTTTTTCCTTGGTCCGGTACTTATCAAACCGGTACGAGCGCAAGCGCGCCCCCAGGGCCATTTCGGCAGCCATCTGATCAGGTTTCATGGCGCACTTTTCAATGGCGTCGACCATTACCTGTACGGTGGCGTGACCCTTGGTCGAAAGGGCTGCGTATATTTCGCCGCCAAGACCTTGCATGGCCTTGGCATCAATGGCCTTGGCCTTACCCATACCGACAAGCAAAATACGCGTAAAGCCGGTTCCGCCCGGCGCCAAAAGCGGCAAGCTACTGGTTCTGCCACCCTTAAAGCGGCTCGCCTTGATAGCCCGAACCAGACCGCCGGACATCATTTTATCCAGCGCCTTGGCGCTATCGGTGAGCTTGCGTCCGTCCAGAACACCGACAACGACGACGCCGGTTTTTGGCAATCCGGGATTGGTAAAGGTAATTTTCATGGATCAGGAGTCCTTTTTTAATTCTTTGACGGCAGCAAGACGGTTCTGCCAGATTTCCAGGTCATCAGGGTCGGCGTCGATGTCGTTTTCTTCGATCATTTTCGTATGTATGGCGACCTGCTCTTTAATGCAGACCGTGACCTCGGCCAGATGTTCGGCAGGGATATCATTGATCGTCACCTTGCCATCGAACAGCATGTCGGCCCGATCCATCATCGACAGTTTTTCAACCTTGGCTTCAACTTCGCGCCATTGTTGATACCAGGCGTCATAGATGGCGGACTCGCCCTTAAATCCTGTCTTTTCCATATGCTCATCAAGGGTTCCCATAATGGCCAGGAACTCGTGAACCGTCAGCTGCAAATTACTCACTTGTCTTCCCCTTTATTGTACCGGCCAGATAAATGTAACGATGCTGGCGGCATTATAAAATAATTAGTTGTCATTTGGCCCCAATATCGTCAATCGCTTCGATCTTTCTGTCGGCGCTCATCAGCCAGACGACACCACCGGGAAGCCCGAACAGCAAAGCAATCAATCCGAACAGGATCGACAGCGCCAAGGCTCCTTCACCGGGAACCCCGATCAGGGCGAAGGCGGTGACCATGGCTTGTTCGCGAACCCCCCAACCGGCAATGGAAATGGGCAAGGTCATCACCAGCAGCACCGGAGGGATCAGAACCATGCAATCAAGCCAGGTGATTTGAAGGTCCAGCGACAGGGCCAATAAGTAAACCATCAAGGTGACGTTGACATGACCGGCAAGTGACCAACCGAGCGCCCGGGTAGCGTGTGCCGGTGACAGAAAGACCCTGCGGGTATCAGTGGCCAACATCGCCAACCCGTGAACAAAGCGCCAATGGGAAATTTTTGAAGGCAACCGGTCAAGAAACATCAGCAGCAGCAACCCGGCGACCCCGCCAAACCCTAACAGGCTGGCGAAAGGCACAATCCAGGTCGCCTCATCAGGGCCGACCCGGTCAATAAAAAATGGCGTCGCAATGACAACCAGTAAAACCAGGCCCAGAACGGTCGCCACCCTCTCCAGCATCACGCCGTTGATGGCGCAATGCAGACTTAAGCCCCCCTTGTAGGCTTTGTAGACGCGAACCGCATCACCACCGACCGAAGAAGGCAACGCCTGATTGAAGAAGAAACCCATCATGTAGATGCGCAGACCGTCAGCAAATGAAAGAACCGCTTTGATAGCGCTCAGAACTACCCGCCAACGGATCACGCAGATGCCGACCTGGACTATCGAAACGAGACAAGCCAAACCCAGCATTTTCATGTCAGCAGCAAGAATTCTGTCCCGTGCGGCCCCCAGATTGATGCCGTCAACCAACATCCAGATCAGGCCACCGGACACCAGGAATTTCAGCGCCAGGGCAATATGTTTTTTACTCATTGGATATTTACTTATTCGTCAGGAATCCGAAGCAGGCCATGGTTTAACAGCATCGACTGCCGCTGTCATTACCGGAGAACGACCCGCTGACGTTTTGGCCCCCAGGTGCCCGGCGGACCATCGAAGACACCGGCGCACGCCGTGCCGCAGTTTTGGCAATGCCCATCGGCGCTTAAGGCCCAGGTAGAAAGTTGATACCAGTCACGGCCGATCAGCATTTCGCCGCAGTTGTGGCAATAGGTGCTCTCGCCCTCGAAGTCGTGGACATTGCCCGTATAGGCGTAGCGGACGCCATTTTTAAGGGCGATTCGGCGAGCCATCTTCAAGGTTTCAAATGGCGTCGCCGGAATATCCATCATCTTCCAGTCCGGATGAAAGGCCGAAAAATGCATGGGCACGTTCGGCCCCAGGTTTTCAACCACCCACTGAGTCATCTCCTCGATTTCACCCTCGGAATCATTCTCGCCGGGGATCAGCAAGGTGGTGATTTCAAACCACACATCGGTTTCATGTTTCAGATAGCTCAGGGTTTCGAGCACCGGCGCCAGTTCGGTTGAGCACAGGCGTTTATAGAAATCCTCGGTAAAAGCCTTAAGGTCAATATTGGCGGCGTCCATGTGCTGATAGAATTCAACCCGCGGTTCCGGGCAGACATAACCCGCCGTCACCGCCACATTGCTGACGCCGCGCTCACGGCAGGCTTTGGCCACATCAACGGCGTATTCATGAAAAATGGTCGGATCATTGTAGGTATAGGCGACCGACTTGCATCCGGATTTCAGCGCCGCCTCGGCAATCATCTCAGGCGAGGCCAGATCCTGCAGCTTGTCAAATTCCCGCGACTTGCTGATGTCCCAGTTCTGGCAAAACTTACAGGTCAGATTGCATCCCGCCGTGCCAAAGGACAGAACCGGGGTGCCGGGCAGGAAGTGGCCGAGCGGTTTCTTCTCAATTGGATCGATACAGAAGCCGGATGAGCGCCCGTAAGTGGTCAGGACGATTTCGCCGCCTGAGCAGGCGCGAACGAAACACAGGCCACGCTGACCGTCATGCAGCTTGCAGAAACGCGGGCACAAATCGCACTGTACCCGCCCGTCATCAAGGCCGTGCCAGTAACGACCGGGAAAGGCGTCGGGGAAATTCTCGGCTGGCGCACTGTTATTCATCATTCAACCTGCAGCAGACAATTGTCCGCCAAAGTTTCAATGGGTGTTAAATCCTGGTGATGTTTGAAATCAGGACGTGTCGGGCGACGCAGGGCGTTTGAGACCGGATTGACAATCAGTGAAAAAATCGACCGGTCCCACGGTGACATATTATTTGGGGAACCATGAACCAGATTATCGAAGAAGATCAGCGCGGTTCCCTTTTTCCCCGTAGCCGAAACCATTCCATGCTGCTTAGTCAGTTCGCTGACCACATCTTCACCGACCGTCCAAAGCGGATAACTGGTGGTTTGAATATCCAGCGCCGTTTCATGTTCGCCGTATTTGTGTGATTGGGGGATGAAAAACAGAGGCCCGTTGAATTCAGATACATCATCGAGAAAAATATGCAGGTTCAAGGCCAGCGGTTTTTCAACACCATCTTCTCCGCGATGGGTGGCGAAATCATAATGCCATTGCCAGATTTCTCCTGAAAAGGCAGCTTTAACATTGACCTTCACCTGCTGAACATAAAGTGGTTCTGCGTATATCTGCTGCGCCATGTCGATCAATCGCGGATGTCGCACCAGCTTGGAAAACACCTCATCACGAAGATGCAAACCCATGGATGTTCTGACCACCTTCGATGATTGCTCAACAATATTGGCTGGGTGCTCTTCGGTGAAAAGAGACGGCAACCGTGACTTGATCACCTCGACCTCATCAACTGAAAACCGTTCAGGGAGGACCAAATATCCCTGATGATTTAGTTGTTTAATCTGTTGATCCGACAGTTTCACTAGGCATTTCCCACATAAATTCCAAATCCAGGATAATGCTAGCCAACTTGCTCCAATGCAGGAAGATTTTTCGAAGGCCACGCTTTGAAATTCAAGCCGCCGCAGCCCCTTTACTTCACGTCCCGGCGGGACTACTTTTTTGGAATGGGCTCAATCAGACCACCTGCCGTTGCCGGAACCTTCTATTCGGGCAGTTCAGAACAGCTTGGCGCCGACGTTGCCGGTTTTCTGGCCGCTGCCGAAACCGGGACAGCCGTCCCCAAGGCGATCATCGTTCCCCATGCGGGCTTTATATATTCCGGTTCCACCGCGGCCAGCGCTTTTGTGCTGCTGAAAGCCGCCGCCGCGACGATCAGGCGGGTGGTTTTGCTGGGACCGTGTCACCGGGTGCCTTTGAGCGGACTGGCCTTGAGCAGTGCCGAGGCCTTTTCGACACCGCTTGGCAACGTCGCCATCGATAGCGAGGCGGCCCGCGCCATTGCCAACCTGCCCCAGGTTCAGGTGTTTGACGAGACCCACGCCCAGGAACATTCACTGGAAGTGCAATTGCCGTTCCTGCAAGCGGTGCTTGAGGATTTTAAAGTGCTGCCGCTGGTGGTTGGCGACGCAAATCCAGACATGGTCGCCGAAATTCTCGATGCCCTGTGGGGAGGTCCCGAAACGCTGATCGTGATTTCCTCGGACCTGAGCCACTTCCTTGATTATGAGCGGGCCCGAAGTCTCGACGCCAGCACCAGCCGGGCCATTGAAAACCTGGACCCCGCCGCCATCGGCGATGATCAGGCTTGCGGGCGCAACCCCGTTAAAGGTTTGCTGGCGCTGGCCAAACGACGCGGCCTGAAAGTCGAAACGCTGGGCCTGTGTAATTCAGGCGACACCGCAGGAACCAAAGACCGTGTCGTTGGCTATGGCGCCTGGGCGTTTTATGAGGGCGACAAAAGTGAAGATTTTGAAGCCAGGACTCGCACCCTTCTCGATGAACACGGCGTGACCCTGCTTGCCCTGGCTAGTGACAGCATCAACCACGGCCTTGCCGATGGAACGCCTGCCCCGATCAATCTGGTCGATTTTCCAGCCGCCATCACCGCCCCCGGCGCCTCTTTTGTGACCCTGAAAAAGAACGGCCAGTTGCGCGGATGCATTGGATCGGCACAGGCCCATAGGCCGCTGGTGACTGACGTTACCGACAACGCATTTGCCTCGGCCTTCCGCGATCATCGTTTCTCGCCGTTGATGGTAGATGAATTGGTCGGGCTGGAGCTTTCCATATCCGTGTTAAGCCCGTCTTCACCAATGAGCATTACAAGCGAGAAGGATTTGCTAAAACAACTGAGGCCACAAATTGACGGGCTGATCATTGAAGATAAAGGGATGCGCGCCCTGTTCCTGCCTTCGGTTTGGCGACAGCTGCCCCAGCCTGAACAGTTTCTCGGTCATTTGAAGGCCAAGGCCGGAATGGCCAGGGGCCACTGGTCACCAACATTTAAAGCATGGCGTTTTATCGCCGCCGAAATATCCGCTTAAGCAAAAAGGAATAATAGAAAGTGTCTGAACCCAAAACCCTGTTGTCAATGGCCGGTGCGCCGATGGACCCGTCGAAACTCTCCGATTCCGCGCTGGTACTGATTGACTGTCAGAATGAATATGTCTCGGGTGTACTCGCCCTGCCCGCCGTCGCCCCGGCTTTGGCCGAAGCGGCAAAAGTGTTGGCCCGGGCCCGCGACGCGGGTACACCTGTTGTCCATGTGGTCCACCACGGTCGCCCGGGCGGCGGTGTCTTCGACCCGGATGGACCATCCTCGGAAATTGCACCGCAAGTGGCGGCTGTCGAAGGCGAAGCGCAGGTTACCAAGGCGCTGCCCAATGCTTTCGCCGGAACCAATCTGGATGACATTCTTAAAGCAACCGGCAAGAAGGAACTGATCCTTGTCGGTTTCATGACCCACATGTGCATCAGCGCCACGGCCCGGGTGGCGACGGACCTGGGCTACCGGGTCAGTATTGTCGCAGACGCCACCGCGACCCGTGATTTGCCGGGACCCGGCGGTGACGGGGTGGTCGGGGCCGAAGACCTGAAACGGGTGGAACTGGCGGCCCTTGCCGATCGTTTCGCCATTATCGTAAAATCTGCCGCAGAGTTGGGGGAATAGCCGCGTGACACTAAACATCACAATCGACCTGATGGAACAGATTGGTGACCTTGCCAAAAGTGCCGGCAAGGAAATCATGAAAATCTACAACAGCGACTTCACCGTCGACACCAAGGCTGATAACTCCCCCGTAACCGAGGCAGACCGCATCGCCGAAGAACTGATCATCCGTGGCCTGCGTGAAGGCGTCACAGCCCAGTTTCCGATTATCGGCGAGGAAGCCTTCGCCGCCGGGACCGCGCCCGAAATTGGCTCCGGCCCGTTCTGGCTGGTTGACGCCCTTGACGGCACCAAGAGCTTTATTTCCAAAAGCGCCGAGTTCACCGTCAACATTGCCCTGATTGATGGCGGCCTTCCGACCCTTGGCGTCGTTCACGCCCCTGCCTTAGGCGATACCTACTGGGGTAGTCGCAGCGGTGCGTTTTGGGAATCGGCGGACGAAACACCGAAAACCATCTCGTGCCGGGCCCCCGGCGGTGATGGCCTGGTCGTCGTTGCCAGCCGCAATCATCGCTCACCTGAACTGGAAGACTATATTGCCGAACTGGAGGTCAAAAATTCAACCAGCGCCGGCAGTTCTCTTAAATTTTGTCTGGTCGCCGCAGGCCTTGCCGATATCTATCCGCGGCTGGGCCGGACCATGGAATGGGACACCGCTGCTGGACACGCCGTCGTCATGGCCGCAGGGGGTAGTGTGCGCAAACTCGACGACAGCCCACTGACTTACGCCAAGGCCGGGTTCGAGAACCCGCATTTCGTCGTTCGTGGGCTCGACGAGTAGGCAGAAAATAACGACTTTCAAGTCTTGACGGTGATTTTCTATAGGCGCAATATAGTCCACAGGTAGCCGGGAAACCGGCCCCTGAAAAAGCCGCCGTAACCCTTACGGTGACTGCTGACCGGGTCATTACCGCGGATGGTCCAGTCATTAGCAGAACAGAGAGTAAAGAGCCGTTGGCTGGTCCGGCGGCTCTTTCTTTGGTGATCAGTAAAGGCAAACCCTTGCTTCAGGAAAATTCCGAAAATATCGCCAAAGCCGCCACCATCATTACTAACGGCGGACTGGTCGCCTTTCCTACTGAAACCGTATACGGCCTGGGCGGCGACGCCACCAACGATGACGCCATCGCCGGTATATTCGAGGCCAAGGAGCGGCCCCGCTTTAATCCGCTGATTATCCACTTTGCTGATCATGAAAGCGCCGCCGCCACCGTTGAATTCAACGAAACGGCAGAAGCACTGGCCGGTGCTTTCTGGCCCGGCGCCTTGACCCTGGTTTTGAAGCGCCAACCCGATTGCCCGGTTTCCCTGCTCGCCAGCGCCGGGCTCGACACCCTGGCGGTGCGGGTTCCCAACCATCCCCTCGCCCACGCCCTGCTAAAAGCGGCAAAGACACCCATCGCGGCACCCAGCGCCAACCGCTCGGGACACATCAGCCCAACGACAGCCGCCCACGTCGAGGAAAGCCTCGGTGATGACATTGACGCCATAATCGATGGTGGCCCCTGTGTTATTGGTCTGGAATCGACGGTTATCGATTTAAGCACCGATACCCCGACCCTGTTGCGACACGGTGGCACCGCCCGCGAGGACATCGAAGCTGTCATTGGAACCCTTGAAATTTCGGACGGCGGCGAAGAAATGCCGCGTTCTCCGGGTATGTTAAAGCGTCATTACGCGCCTATGATCCCGCTGCGTCTGAACGCTGAAAAACCCGAGCCCGGCGAGGCATTGCTCGCCTTCGGGCCCAAGGTCAGCGCCCGCCATGCCAACTTAAGCCGCAGCGGCGACTTAAAAGAAGCAGCGGCCAACCTGTTCGCCATGCTACACATGCTCGATCAACCGGGCTTAAAAGGCATCGCCGTCATGACAATCCCCAACACCGGACTGGGCGTCGCCATCAACGACCGGCTGAAGCGGGCGGTGAGTTCGTCATGACCAAGCATTCCCCCGCGCTGGAAAGCATCCGCGACATTGTCGGGCCGAAGGGCTGGATTGATTCGCAAGCTGACATGCAGCCTTATTTAAGTGAACAACGCGGTGTCTATGAGGGTGTCGCGCCGGCGATTGTCAAACCGGCCTCGACCGAAGACGTCGCCGGGGTTCTGAAGATTTGTTCACAGGCCGGGTTGGCCGTCGTTCCCCAGGGCGGCAACACCGGACTGGTCGGTGGCGGTGTTCCTGATTTTCCGGACGGCGACGGTATTGTCCTGAGTACCGAAAGGCTGAACAGCATTCGCAACATTGACCCCTTAAACCAGACCATGACCGTCGAGGCCGGGGTTATTCTTGCCGATATCCAGCAAGCCGCCGATGACGTTGAGGCGTTTTTTCCGTTAAGTCTGGGGGCTGAAGGATCATGTCGGATTGGCGGCAATCTTTCGACCAACGCCGGCGGCGTGCAGGTTTTACGCTACGGCAATGCCCGCGATCTGGTGCTTGGGCTTGAAGTGGTGCTGGCCGACGGGCGCATCTGGGATGGCCTTCGTTCGTTGCGCAAAGACAATACCGGCTATGATCTTAAACACCTGTTTATGGGCGCCGAAGGGACGCTGGGCATTATTACCGCCGCCGTCCTGAAAACCTTTCCTCGCCCAAAAGCCAAAGCAACGGCCATCTGCGCGGCTAAGGATACGGCGTCGATCATGGGACTGTTCAGCCGCGCCAGGGATCGTCTCGGCGATGGTCTGAACACCTTTGAAATCATGAACCGCTTCGCCTTCGACATTGCGACACGCCATATTCCCGGCAACAAGGACCCTTTCGAGGCTCCGCACGGCCAGTACGCCCTGCTGGAGGCAACCGGCACGGGCTCCCATATTAACGAAGCCCTGCACGATCTGCTGGAGGATGGCTTCAGGGATGGCGTCATTGAAGACGCGGTCGTCGCCGCAAACAGTTCCCAAACCAAAGAACTCTGGCGCATTCGTGAAACCATCCCTGAATCCCAGCATTTTGAGGGCGGTTCCATTTCCCACGATGTTTCGGTTCCCGTTGCCCGGGTTGAAGAATTCCTGGGGCGGGCGACAACCATGTTCGAGGCGGAAATGGAGGGTATTCGTATCTGCGTCTTCGGCCACGCGGGCGACGGCAACATCCATTTCAATTTGAGCCAGCCCGTAGGCATGGACAAACAGGACTATCTGGATCACAAAAAGCATCTTAACCGGCTGATCTATGATTTGGCCGTCGGCATGGATGGCAGCTTTAGCGCCGAACACGGTATTGGACAGTTGAAACGCGACGATCTTGCCCTTTATAAATCAGATGTCGAACTGGATCTGATGCGGGCCATGAAGAAAGCACTCGACCCGTCCAATATTATGAACCCCGGAAAGATCATCTGATGAGCACATACACAGCCCCGACCCAGGATATTCACTTCGTTCTCAACGAGATTGCCGGTCTTGGTGATGTCGCTACCCTGCCTGGGTTTGAAGACGCGACGCCCGATCTGGTTGAAGCCGTCATTGAGGAAGCAGGCAAACTGGCATCAGATGTTCTGGCCCCCTTAAATCGCAGTGGTGATATCGAAAACTGTCACTTTGAAAATGGTGTCGTGCGCACCCCGAAGGGTTCCAAAGACGCTTACAGGCAATTTATCGAAGGTGGCTGGAACGGCGTCCCCTTTGACCCGGACTTCGGCGGCCAGGGTCTGCCCTGGTTGGTTTCGACCGCCGTTTCTGAAATCTGGAATTCCGCCAACATGGCCTTTAGCCTGTGCCCACTGCTAACCCAGGGCACGATCGAGTTATTGACCACCCATGGTTCTGATGAACTACAGGCGACATTTCTGGAAAAACTGATTTCGGGCGAGTGGAACGGCACCATGAACCTGACCGAGTCACAGGCCGGAACAGACCTTGCACGGATCAAATCCAAGGCCGCGCGGGATGGTCAGCATTACCGCATCAGTGGTCAGAAAATTTTCATCACCTTCGGTGAACATGACCTGACCGATAACATCATTCATATGGTATTGGCGCGCCTGCCGGACGCACCCGAAGGGGTAAAAGGCATTTCATTGTTCCTGGTGCCTAAATTCCTGGTCAACCCGGATGGCAGTCTTGGCGAACGCAATGATCTGAAGTGCGTGTCCATTGAACATAAGCTTGGCATCAATGCCAGCCCCACCGCCGTTATGTCTTACGGCGATAACGATGGTGCCATTGGTTATCTGGTCGGGGCTGAAAATGAAGGCATCAAATGCATGTTCACGATGATGAACAACGCCCGCCTGGCGGTCGGCCTGGAAGGCGTCGCTATCGCCGAACGGGCCTATCAGCAAGCCCGTGATTATGCGTTGGAACGGGTTCAGAGTCGTGACGCATCAAGCAAGAGTCATGACGCGGTGACCATCATTCACCATCCGGATGTCAAACGCATGTTGCTGTCCATGAAATCCCGAACCGAGGCAACCCGCGCCCTGGCTTACAGCACTGCGGCAACCCTGGACACCGCCAATCGTCACCCCGACAGTGAAAAGAGGGCAAGCGCGCAAGCGATGCTCGACCTTTTGATACCCGTGGTCAAAGCCTGGAGCACGGATATCGGTATTGACGTCGCCAACATCGGTGTCCAGGTCCATGGTGGCATGGGATATATCGAGGAAACCGGTGCCGCCCAGCATTTACGGGATGCCCGCATCGCCTCTATTTACGAAGGCACCAACGGCATTCAGGCCATTGATCTGGTCGGTCGCAAGGTGGTGCGCGAAAACGGTGAAACCATCGGCACCCTGATCGCAGACATTCGCCGTTTTGCACCGAAAGCCGCCAACGATGACCTGACCGCCATCGCCGAACGACTTGAAACGGCGACAAATGCCCTGGAAAAGGCGACAGCGTGGGTGGTTGAAACATTTCCCACAGACCCCAATGCTGTCCTTGCCGGCGCCAATTCTTATCTATCCTTGCTCGGGCTCACGCTGGGCGGCTGGATGATGGGCAGAGCTGCCGAAATCTCGCTTAAAAAACTCGAAATGGGGCAAGGCGACCCGGCCTTTTACAAGGCAAAAATCAACTCGGCCCGCTTTTTTGCCGATCAGGTTCTCGTCGAGGCCGCGAGTCACTGTGAAAAAATCGTTTCAGGATCGGTTTCGATCACTCAAAGCGATTTTTCCAGTTAGTGACCCCATCAGCTTAAAATTCGTTAAACCTTGATTTTTTTGTGTTTTTCAGACATTTTACGCTGGAAGTTAGGGTGATATTTCATCAATGAGTGGCCTGAATAAATACGTCCTCAAGCAATTGCTTGTGGGAATGATCCTCGTCACAGCGGGGTTAACCTGTGTCATATGGCTGACCCAGTCGCTGAAGTTCGTCGAAATGATCGTCAATCGTGGCCTGACGACAGGCGTCTTCATGTATTTTACGATGTTGCTGCTGCCGAATTTTCTCTCCATCGTCCTGCCAATCGCCCTGTTTACGGTCATCGTCTTCACCTATTCAAAACTGATCACAGATCGGGAAATGGTTGTCATGCGGGCCGCGGGTCTGAGCCAACATGCGTTGGCAAAGCCGGGTTTGATTTTGACTTTTATCGTTGTCATTCTGGGTTACCTGATCAATATCTACCTGCTGCCCCACTCCTACAGAATGTTCAGGGAATTACAGTGGGAAATCCGCAACAGTTACACCCACATTCTGTTGCAGGAAGGCGCTTTTAACGAGGCATCCGAAGACATCATTGTCTACATTCGCAAACGATCCACCGATGGCCAACTGCACGGCATTCTGGTCCATGACGGGCGCGATAAAAACAAACCCTACACCCTGCTTGCCGAACGTGGTGCCATGTTGCAAGGCGAGGAAGGATCCCGGGTCGTCATGTACAACGGTAACCGTCAGGAAGTTGATCCGGACACTCATCAATTTTCGATCCTGTATTTTGATCGCTATATCTTTGAAATGGCCGCCACGTCCAATAGCAACGCCGGGCGGTTCCGCGAAGCGCGGGAAAGAACGGTTTATGAACTGTTCAACCTTGATAAAGACCCCGATATGTTGCCCCGAAACGTAGGCAAATTTACAGTCGAGGGACACAAAAGGCTGATTTCCCCAATTTCAGCCTTGGGTTATGCGCTTGTCGGGCTGGCAATTCTTATTTCCAGCAGTTTCAGCAGGCGCACACAATCAAGAAGGATCGTTCTGGCGGCCGTTATTGTTGTCACCTTGCAAGCGGCAATGCTGGCCCTGGAAAATGCCACGGCAAAAAATCTCTCATTGGTACCGGCCCTGTACGTCCTGGGCTTGTTGCCGGTGTTCGCAGGTTATCTGCTAATGTTGAAATCACCGAAAACGAGAGCCACCAGGCGGTTTGGGGCGGCGGGTTAGTCATGCGCCTTTCTACAACCATGTCCCTGTATATTGGCAGACAATTCATTGTCAGCTTTTTGGCCATCTTCACGATCCTTCTGACCCTGATTTTATTAGTCGATGTGATCGAACTATTAAGACGCGCCGCGTCAAAACCGCAGGTAAATTTCGCCATGGTCATGGAAATGGCCGTTCTGAAACTTCCCCATATGGGCCAACAGCTTTTCCCCTTTGCCATCCTATTCGGCGGGATGTCCGCATTTTGGCGTCTGACCCGCAATCACGAACTTGTTGTATCACGCGCAGCGGGCGTATCGGCTTGGCAATTTCTTCTGCCGGTACTGGTTTTGGCTTTTATCTTGGGCATTGTAAAAATTTCCATTTTTAATCCACTGGCTTCGACCATGCTGACCCGTTTTGAACGGGTTGAAGCGGCAGCCTTTAAAGGGCAGGAAAGTTTCCTCGCCCTTTCAAGTTCCGGGTTATGGCTGCGCCAGTCCGATGGCACGGATCAATCGGTTATCCATGCCAAGAGTTTTTTACAACAAGGCAAAGAGGTCGAATTAGGAGCCGTCAATGTGTTCATTTACAAGGGGGTGGGTGAATTCATAAAACGCATTGATGCCAGTGGAGCTATTTTGGAAGATGGCTTCTGGCATATGAATGATGTCTGGATTCATCAACCCGATGTCCCCTCTCAACACGAAGAGGAATTCTGGCTGGAAACGGACCTGACACTGGGCTCCATTCAGGATAATTTCGCGCCTCCTGAAACAATGTCGTTCTGGGATTTGCCCGCCTTTATTGAAACCCTTGAAGGATCAGGATTTTCTGCGGTCCGTCATCGTTTACATTGGCATTCCCTGCTGGCGGCACCCTTGCTAATGTGCGCCATGGTGCTCATCGCGGCTACTTTTACACTGCGCCATGCACGACGAGGAGGGACAGTTTTTGTTATTTCAGGTGGCGTTTTAACCGGCTTTGTACTTTATTTTTTCTCGGATGTCGTTTTTGCCCTTGGCCTTTCGGACTCGATCCCTGTAACACTTGCCGCCTGGACCCCATCAGGTGTGACTTTATTGCTGGGACTTGCGATGTTGCTCCATCTTGAGGATGGTTAGGGTCGAAATGAATACGCTGGGCTTTATGCATAAAATTACCGGACCATTCTTATTGCTGCTTGTCATTCTGGCCCTTGCGCCCGGTCGGGTCCAAGCCGCCTTACCTGACGGCTTCACCCAGGTTTCGCAAAACAGCCCAGCATCCACTGAAGAGGACCAAAGCGGCGAAGTTCGCTTCAGCGCCGATGAAATGCAGCATGATCAAGGACTCGACATTGTCACTGCCCGTGGAAATGTTCAGGTTCAGCATCAGGACCGCATCCTTACTGCCGATGTTATCGTTTACAACCGCAAGCAGGAATTTGTCACCGCTTCGGGAAACGTCACTTTGCTGGAACCGTCGGGTGACGTTCTTTTCGCCGAATTTATGGAACTGTCCGGCGATTTGAGAGATGGCGTCGTCGCCGATTTGCGAGCCATATTAAAAGATGGTTCACTGCTCGCCGCCAATGGCGGCAGGCGGACTGACGCCAATATTCTTGATATGCGCAACGCTGTCTATTCACCCTGCCGCCTGTGTGAAGAAGATCCTTCAGCTGCACCATTGTGGCAGGTAAAGGCCGTCAAGGTCATTCATGATAAAAAACGCCAAACAATTGAATATCGCGATGCCTGGCTTGAATTTGCTGGTGTCCCGGTTCTTTACACCCCTTATCTTTCACACCCTGATCCAACGGTAAAAAGAAAGAGTGGTTTTCTGACGCCATCCTTTGGGACTTCTAATGCAGTGGGATCGTTTGTTACGACACCGTATTTCTTCAATATTGCTACCAATGCAGACGCTACACTAAGCCCGTCATTTACTGATGATGAAGGCATTATTATGGCTGGCGAATACCGTCACAAATTCACCGAAGGTGATTTCAAGGTTCGCGGCAGCCTCAAGGATAACACGTCGTCATCAAAGCTGACCTACTCCACCGAAAGCGGAATTTCCGGAATTCGGGGACATATCGCCGCCAAAGGACGTTTCGATTATGATCAGACCTGGCGTTGGGGTTTCGATATAAATAGACAATCTGATCAAGCCTATATGTCGAGGTTTGGTTATGCCAGTGACAACACACTTCCTGAAATCACTAATGCCTTGCCGTCCCAGGGCTTTGTAGAAGGTTTCCGCGGCCGCAATTTCATACAGGCCCGTGGTCTTCATTTTCAAAACACCCTGACAAATCAGGACGATAACTCGACCCCCCTGATACTCCCGCTCATTGATTTCAACCATGTCAGCGAGCCTGATCGCTACGGTGGTTATTCAACACTTGACGTCAATGCATTGGCTTTAAGCAGGGCAGAAGGTTCCGATACCCGCCGGCTGTCCATTCGCGGTGGATGGAACCTTCCCTACATAGCGCCGGCGGGGGATGTTTATACCTTATCGACAAAACTGATCGGCGATTTCTACAATACCAGCAGTCTTACAGTCGTCGGTCAGAACAATACATCTAATTTTGCCCACCGCCTTCTTCCGCAGGTCGCCCTTGATTGGCGTTATCCTTTCGTCAGCGGTCGTGGCGACGTCTATCAAATGTTTGAGCCCATAGCCTCTGTCGTTGTTAGTCCTTACGGTGGAAACTCTCCTGATATTCCCAATGAGGACTCTCAAAACCTTGAATTTGACGACACCAATTTGTTTAGCGACAACCGCTTTACGGGCCTGGATCGTGTCGAGGGGGGGCCCAGACTTAACTATGGTTTCAAATGGGGCGTGTTCGGCAAAAATGGCGGCTCGACAAGTTTGCTTCTTGGCCAAAGTTACCGTTACAAAACCGATGACAGTTTCGCTGATGGTTCAGGCCTTGAAGATAATGTGTCCGATATTGTCGGCCGCGTTCACGTATCGCCGAATTCAATGCTGGATATCTATTACCGGACCCGGCTTGATCAATCCAATCTTGAATCCCGGCGAAACGAAATTGATGTCAGTGCTGGCGTCCCCGCACTGCGTTTGAATACCCGTTATGTCTATTTCGACCGGCAGCAAGGCAGTGAGTTTGCCGGCCGTGAGGAAATCAAAGGTTCTCTCTCATCTCAAATAAACAAAACATGGCGTAGCAGCATCAGTGCAACACAGGATTTGGTTGAAGGTGATTTACGCAGGATGAGTGTAAATCTGACCTATGAAGACGAGTGTTTTCTTTTTTCCACAAACTTCAATCGTGAATTATACCAAAACAGTGAATTACAGCCTGATAATTCTATAATTTTCCGTATTCTTTTCAAAACTCTGGGCGAGGTTTCCCCAGGTGTTTAAATTTCCAATTTCCATCAAACGTGCCCAAATGGGCAATTCCGCCACGAAGAAAATCTGGCGACATATCGTTTTGTCAACGTTGATGGCATTGACCATAACTCTTATCCCTTTACCCGCAGCAACCCAGACCCTTG
Organism: Rhodospirillaceae bacterium; assembly: GCA_018662005.1. Classification (NCBI taxonomy): domain Bacteria; kingdom Pseudomonadati; phylum Pseudomonadota; class Alphaproteobacteria; order Rhodospirillales; family Rhodospirillaceae; species Rhodospirillaceae bacterium. The sequence continues at coordinate 118,340 of JABJHA010000015.1, forward strand.
GCATTGCCGCTGTTGTCAATGACGACGTCATCTCGATCTACGATCTGCAAGCCAGAATGTTGATGCTTATCGTCACATCCAATCAGAAAGACACCCCTGAATTGCGCCGCCGACTTACCCGGCAAGTTCTTAATAATCTGATCGATGAAAAACTGAAAATGCAAGAAGCCAAGCGCCTGGATATCAGGGTTCCAACCGAGGCGCTGGAACGCACCTACGCAGACATGGAAGCCGGCAACAATTTGCCCAAAGGCGGATTGACGCAATACCTGTCCAAAAACGGTGTCGACCGACTGGTGTTAATCGACCAGATTGAAGCCACTATTGCCTGGGCCGATAGCATTAACATGTTGTTTCGCGGTCAAACCACCATCAGTGAGGAAGAAATTGATGAGGTTGTAAACGAAATAAAAGAAGGCAAGGGAAAGCCGGAATATCTGACTGCGGAAATTTTTCTTCCCGTCAACAATCCCGCTAAGGCCAATGAAGTTCTTAACAACACGCTGCGTCTTATCGAGCAACTTAAGAGCGGTGCCAGCTTTAGTGTTCTGGCCAGGAATTATTCACAAAGCGCCTCTGCCGCCGTCGGCGGTGACCTGGGATGGGTTCGTCAGGGGCAATTGCCACAGGAAATTGACAAGAACCTGATCCCCTTGAGAAAGGGCGAGATATCAGACCCCCTGCGCAGTGTGTCCGGATATCATATCATTTTCAAAAGAGATGATCGCATCGGGCAGGGCATACCCTTATCACAAGAGAAAATTGATCTTAGACAAGTGTTTTTACCGCTTGCTGCGACAAGCAATGAAAGTGATAAAACAAACTTGATGGGAAAAGCCAAAACAATGGCCGCAGGTGCTTCTGGTTGTACCGTTATGGAAAAACTGGAAGAAGAAAGCGCCTCACCCTTATCGGGCAGTCTGGGCGTTGTCGAAACATCATCATTGCCAGGCACAATCCAAAAGGTCGTAAAGGGCCTGCCGGTTGGCGTCGCGAGTGATCCGATCCCAGCAGACGGGGGAATTATATTCCTGATGATTTGTAAGCGCACTGGCACATCGGCGCTGGATATTCTGCGGCCACAAATCAGGCAGCGCCTGATGACGGAACGCCTCGACAATGCGGCCAGGGGACATCTGCGTGATTTGCGCCAGGCTGCTTTTCTGGATATCAGGATATGAGCAACGCCGCGTCGCCGGTTAGCGGCAGCGGCCTACCCCGCCCCCTGGCCTTGACCATGGGAGAACCTGCCGGCATTGGCGGTGATATTACCCTTAAGGTTTGGTTGGCAAATCAAAGCATTCCATTTTTCGTCATTGATGATCTGGAACGTCTTAAGCGACTGGCAGATAAACTTGAACTTGATGTTCCCCTGGTCGAAATCCGTGATCCGGCCGAAACGTCTGATATCTTTTCCAAAGCCCTGCCGATCCTGCACCGCCCTTTGAAAGCCGATCCCGTTCCGGGACATCCTGATCCTGAAAATACCGGAGCTGTCATTGAGTCAATCAAATTGGCCGTCGAAATAGTAAATGCCGGTCAGGGATCGGGCGTCGTTACCAATCCCATTCACAAGAAATCGCTTTATGACGCTGGATTCAAATATCCCGGACATACAGAATTTCTGGCTGGGTTGGCCGCTATCGACACGCCACCAGTGATGATGTTGGCCTCGCCCGAAATAAGAGTCGTGCCGGTCAGCGTTCACGTCAGCATGGCTCAGGCCATTGCCAGCCTGAATGCTGAAGATATCATCACCTTGAGCACAATCACCGCCAGGGCACTGGAAAAGGATTTCGCCATTTCTGCGCCCAGATTGGCCATCGCCGGGCTTAACCCTCACGCCGGGGAAGGTGGCGAAATGGGACTGGAAGAAAGCCAAATAATCGCCCCGGCCATTGCAAAATTACAGGAACTGGGGATTGATGCCAGTGGCCCCTGGCCACCTGATACCCTGTTCCATGCGGCAGCCCGCAAAACCTACGACGCCGCCATTTGCATGTATCACGATCAAGCCCTGATCCCCATCAAGACCATCGATTTCGATGGCGCCGTCAACGTCACACTGGGTTTGCCCTTTGTCCGCACCTCACCCGATCACGGTACTGCCTTCGACATCGCCGGAACCGGCAAGGCCAGTGAGACAAGCCTGCTTGCAGCTTTGCAGATGGCTTCCGATATAGCTGCCCGGCGAACCCAATGACAGCCGAACTTCCGCCGCTGCGGGACATCATCAGTCGTTTTGGCCTGGATGCCCGCAAGAGATTCGGCCAGCACTTCCTCCTCGACCTGAACCTGACCGCCCGCATTGCCCGCAGTGCCGGTGATTTGTCAAACTGCACAGTGATAGAAGTTGGCCCCGGGCCTGGCGGACTGACCCGGGCGCTTCTGGAAGCCGGAGCAAGGCAGGTCATCGCCATCGAACGTGATCCACGTTGCGTAGAAGCAATGGAAGACCTGAGCCAGTATTTTGAAGGCAGGCTTATGGTTATCGACGCCGATGCGATGGAACTTGATATCAGCAGCCTAGCCAAGGGACCTAAAAAGATCGTCGCCAATCTGCCGTATAATGTGGCAACACCGCTTTTGATTGGCTGGCTGCACCAGATCGCGTGCTATGAAAGCCTGACCTTGATGTTTCAGAAGGAAGTCGCCGACAGACTGACCGCCAATCCCGGCAACAAAACTTATGGTCGCCTGTCAGTGCTGACACAATGGCTGTGCCACACCACCCACGATTTTAATATCGCCCGAACGGCTTTTACCCCGCCGCCCAAAGTTGAAAGCACCGTGGTCACCTTGACACCCCGTCCGGCCCCCCTGGCCGAATGCAATTGGCAGGCATTGGAACAAGTCACCGCAGCCGCCTTCGGTCAGCGCCGAAAGATGCTGCGCGCCAGCCTGAAATCCTTGAATGCTGATCTGGGAAAAATAGGCATCGACCCGACTGCCAGGGCCGAAACCCTAAGCCCTGAACAGTTTTGCGCGATTGCCCGTTTAATCGAATAAAGCCTGCACGTCGCCCAGCCCGTCGATAGAAATAACCGCCCTGGCAGGTGCCGTATCCAGCCATTGCACAGGGGTCAGTGAGCCGGTCAGGATAAACTCACCGGCCTTCAAACCCCGGCCCAGCGCCGACATGCGATTAGCCAGCCACAGGACTGCCTGCAGCGGATGACCAAGAACTTCGGCGCCAAGACCGCTGCCTTGCTGGCTGCCATCAATGTAGACACGCCCTTCCACTGCGGCCAAATCGAGCCCACGCCAGTCCGTGACCTCTGCCCCCAGCACACAGGCGGATTGGAAAAAATCATCGGCAATCAGGACTGTCGCCGGCAGGGATAAAAAATCCCCGTAGCGGTTGTCAACGACCTCAATAGCCGCCATGCAGGCGCCGATGGCCGCCTCAATCTGTGACATGTCGTATAGGGTTTCACTGGCTGGCAAGTCCGACGAAAGCCTGACGGCGACTTCGCACTCAATACCAACACGCTGGAAATCCTTTGCGTTAAAGTTGCCGCTTCCCTGATGCACCGTGGATTCCACAACGCCGCCAAAACACGGATTTGGGACACCGACGATTTCCTGCATGACCGCCGTCGTGCAGCCGATTTTGTAGCCGCGGACCGGCCCTTGTCCTTGTGCGTTTTGCCATTCATGCAGGGCCGCCTGTACCCTGTAGGCATCATCTTCATTTACCGGAACAAGATTTGCTGCCAACGAAACGCCGGTATTGCCAAGACGGGCCCGGCCAAGAATGTTCGCTGCCTCACTCACCGCTAATATCGCTTACAAAATCATGCAGGCCGATCAGCCGCGCCGTTCTTTGGCGTTCGGCGTTAAGAATCGACACGACCCTGCTGACACTGTCGTCAATATCCGTATTGACGACGATGTAATCATATTCTGGATAATGGCTCATTTCCGCGGCCGCTTCGGCCATGCGTTTTTTGACCACCTCCTCAGAATCCTGGGCACGGGTATAGAGACGCCGTTCAAGTTCTTCCATGCTCGGGGGCAGGATGAACACGCGAACCAGATCCTTCGACGCATTTTCCGCCAACTGCTGGGTTCCCTGCCAGTCCACATCAAACATCACGTCACGGCCTTCCTTCAGGGCCGCTTCGACCGGATCTTTTGGAGTACCGTAAAAATTATCAAAGACCTGGGCGTGTTCGAGCATATTGCCCTCACCGACCATGGCGTCGAAGGTCGCTTTATCGACAAAGTAATAATCCTTACCATCGACTTCACCAGGTCGGGGGGCGCGAGTCGTCGCCGACACGGACATGGTCAGGTTGTCGTCGCGTTCCATCAATGCGCGGGAAATCGTCGATTTACCGGCACCGGATGGTGATGACAAAACGATCATCAGGCCGCGACGGTTAAGGGTGGGATCAGTGTTCATTTTTCTACTCGATATTCTGCACTTGCTCGCGGAACTGTTCAATCATCGCCTTCATATCCAGGCCAATACGGGTCAGTTCCACATCACCGGATTTTGAGCACAGGGTATTTGCTTCCCGGTTGAATTCCTGACACAGGAAATCCAGCTTGCGGCCGATCGCACCATTTTCATTCAAAAGATCCCGTGCGGCCCCGACGTGGGCGCTTAAGCGATCCAGTTCCTCGTTGATATCGGCTTTCGTCATCAATAGCGCCGCTTCCTGCTCAAGGCGTTCCGCCGACAAGGTGGGAACGTCTTCCAACAATGCCTCGACCTGTTGTTTCAAGCGCTGGCGGATGGTTTCGGGGCGGGTCGCAGCGGTTTTTGAGGCGGCGGCGCAAAATTCTTCGATTGTGGCGATCTGTTGACCAAGAACACCAGCCAGTCGCGCCCCTTCATCGGCGCGCATGACAAGCAGGGCATCCAGCGTTTGATCAAGGCTGACAAGCAACACCGCCTGCAAGTCCTCGCAGGCGTCTTCGGATACGCCCTCGTCGCGCGTTTCGATGACACCTTTTAAGGCGAGCAATCCATTGAGACTGGCCGGCCTGGTATCGGGCACGCGCCCCGCCAGTTCAGGTAACAATGCAAGATACCCGTCAAGGATGTCCTTGTTGATGGTGTAAGGACTGCCCTGGCCCTGCCAGTCGATGCTCAGGGACAACGAGATATTGCCACGGCCAAGGCGTTTTTTGACCCGCTCACGAACCTCGGACTCCATGAAATCAAAGCCACCGGGCAGGCGGCAGCGCACATCCAGCCCCTTGCCATTGACGCCCCGCGCCTCCCAGACCCAGGAGCACTGATCGTCAGAGCCTTCGGTACGGGCGTAGCCGGTCATGGAATGTATAGGCAAGCGGGTTCTCCGTTTGGGTTATCGCAGGTGCAACTTATATCAAGGTTGACTATAACAGAGCCATGAAAAACCCCCGCTGCATTTTGATTACCGGCGCTTCGAGCGGTATTGGCGAGGCATTGGCCCATTATTTTGCCATGCCTGGCGTCTTTTTGGCCTTAAGTGGGCGTGATCAGGCCCGCCTTGATAAGGTCGCGCAGGTTTGTCGGGATAAAGGGGCCGAGGTCAGCGCCGAGCTTGTCGATGTTTGTGACCGGGACGCCATGGCGGACTGGATAAAGCGCACCGATCAAGTGCAGCCCCTTGATCTGGTTATCGCCAACGCCGGTATCTCGGGCGACAGCGGCAGCAACAGCATTGACTTGAATGAAAACCTCACCCGCGACATCTTCGCTGTCAACTTTGCCGGCGTTTTGAACACCATCTTCCCGGCCCTGACACCGATGCGAAAACGACAGCGCGGACAGCTGGCGCTGGTCAGTTCCATGGCCGGGTTTCGGGGTTTGCCCAGCGCCCCCGCTTACTCGACCTCAAAAGTCATGGTCAAAGCTTACGGGGAGGCCCTGCACGGCGTACTCGCAAAAGAGGGCATCGGGGTCAGTGTCATCTGTCCGGGCTTTGTGGAAAGCCGGATCACGGCGAAGAATAAATTTCCCATGCCGCTGCTGATGAAAGCCCCTAAAGCGGCCCGCATTATTGCGGGAGGCCTGGCTAAAAACCGCCTGCTGATTGCCTTCCCGTGGCCTTTTGTCGCCTTCATGTGGAGCCTCAACCTGCTGCCCCCCTGCTGGGCAAACAAACTGCTCAGCCGCTTGCCTAAGAAGGGCTGACCATATTGTCAGCCACCCGGAAACCTTGTTTAATATCTGCTCATAACATCAGCAATATTTTACCGGGGGATATTAAGTGACTGCATCACCCTTGCCGCCACAACAGGATACGGCCGCTTCGTGGTCGGGCCGAGAACTGGCCGCTGATCCAGAATCCTGGACCATTGTCCTGTCAAAAGATCACATCGCCGAACTTGAAAGCGCCAGTGCTGAGGAAACCAACATTGACGCCATATCAGCTGAGACCTTTCCACTTCCAACCTTGAGGCCTGTGCTAATGGCATTGCGTCAAGAACTGGTCCGGGGTCGTGGTTTCGCCCTGGTCCGCGGACTTGATATCGGGCGCTACGCCGAAGATCAGATCGCCGCCATGTTTTATGGCCTTGGCAGCCATATTGGTCACGCCCGTTCACAAAACGCGGTCGGTGATGTTCTGGGGCATGTACGGGATGTCGGTATGCAAGGAGCGGACACCAATGTGCGTATCTACCAGACCAGCGAGCGGCAAACTTTTCACACCGACAGTAGCGACGTTGTCGGGCTTATCTGCCTGGCACAGGCAAAATCAGGTGGGTCATCGATGCTCGTCAGTGGCGAGAGTATTTACAATGAATTCCTGAAAAGACGGCCTGATTTACTGCCCCTGCTGTTCGATCCCATCGCCACGGACCGGCGCGGTGAAGTGCCAGAAGGGATGAAGCCGTATTTTGAAATTCCGGTTTTCACCTGGCACCAGCAACACCTGAACGTCATGTATCAGCGCCAGTATATTCAGTCGGCCCAACGTTTTTCAGATGCCATGCCGTTAAGTCCGGATCATATAGAGGCCCTGGACTTGTTCGACGAGCTTGCCAATGATTCCGAACTGGCCCTGTCCATGAAACTTGAACCCGGCGACATGCAGTTTGTCCACAATCATTCCATGTTGCATGACCGCATGGGGTTTGAGGATTGGCCAGAGCCTGAACGCAGCCGTCATCTGTTGCGGCTATGGCTGAGTATACCGGACGACCGTCCCCTGCCCGACTGCTTCGCCGAACGCTTTGGCAGCACCACGATTGGTGATCGGGGTGGCATTGTGGTGGGAAGGGATCAAACGCATTAAGGATCAAGCCCCTCAGTCGCCGGGCGCTCACTCCGTTCGCTTGGCTGGACCTCTGGAAGTCAAGTTTCAAATGGCAACAGGTGCCATTACTGGCGTCGCCAAACTTGGTTCCCCAAGCCCGCGACTGCGGGCCGCCGCTTATGCGGCGAGCCAAGGGGGCGGAGACCCCGCCCGGCGCCTGAGGGGCTTGAACCCTAACCGCCGTCTCTTATCTTGCGCCACTTGGCGGCGTTGCGATTGTGCTCTTTCAGGGTTTTGGCGAAGACGTGACCGCCGTTGCCATCGGCGACAAAGTAAAGATCATCCGTTGCTGTCGGGTTTAGTACCGCTTTGATGGCGGCCAGCCCCGGGTTGCAAATGGGCCCCGGCGGCAATCCTTTGATCAGATAAGTATTGTAGGGATTATTAACCTTAAGATCAGCGCGGGTCAGGGAACGGCCAAGCGGCCCGTCGCCTTCGCTTAGGCCGTAAGCAACTGTCGGGTCCGATTGCAGGCGCATTCCCATGCGAAGTCGATTGATGAAAACACCGGCAACCCGTCCGCGTTCGTCTTTGACGCCGGTTTCCTTCTCGACAATGGAAGCCAGAACCAGGGCCTCGGCCGGACTCCTCAGTGGCAATGCGTCGGCCCGCTCGTCCCATAACTCATTCAGACTTTTATCCATCGCCTTGACCATACGTTCAACCAGATCGGCCCGATTATCCCCGTATGAATAATAATAGGTTTCTGGCAAAATCGATCCTTCCAGCGGCACATCAAATGTCTTCTCCAAACCACCAGCAGCGACCAGTAGCTCGAACACCTCAATGGAGGTCAATCCTTCGGCAATGGTCAGGCGGTGAACCACGGTCTTGCCACTGATCAGAACTTCCGCTGCAACCTTGGCGCTGGCCCCGTAAGGGAAAGCAAATTCCCCGGCCTTCAGCGCCTTGTCGACGCGGGTCAGGCGAACCCCCAGACGAAAGATCAACGGGTCTTCGATAACCCCTGCCTGGGTCAGCGTGTTGGCAATGGCTTCAACGCTGGAACCTGGCGGGATATAAACCGTCGTCTCGGCAATTGTCGGCCCGGGCTTGGTGTATTGCAGGTATCCCCACGCAAAAAAACCGCCAGCAACCAGGGCCAGAAGAACAAAAAAAGTGATGGTGGGTAAAATAAAGCGACTCATGCCGCCCAGCTTAACCTAATCGAGACTCTTGAACACCAGCGATGCGTTGGTGCCGCCAAAGCCGAATGAATTTGTCAACGCCGCCCTGACGGTGCGTTCCTTGGCCTGATGAGGAACCAGATCAATATCGCAACCCTCGTCAGGGTTATCCAGATTAAGGGTCGGTGGAACAACGCCGTTCTTGATCGCCAATATGGAGAATATGGATTCAACCGCCCCCGCAGCACCAAGCAGATGACCAATCGCTGATTTTGTCGAGGACAGGGAAATATCATTCACCGCATTGCCGAAGGCCCGCTTGACCGCAGCCAGTTCAATAACATCGGCCATGGTCGATGTGCCATGGGCATTGACGTAATCGATATCTTCCGGGTTAAGCCCTGAACGCTTCATCGCTGCGGTCATGCAGCGGAACGCGCCGTTGCCGTCAGGGGTCGGCGCGGTAATGTGATGGGCATCGCCGGTTAATCCGTAGCCCACGACTTCGGCGTAAATCTTTGCACCGCGCGCTTTGGCGTGTTCCAGTTCTTCAAGCACGACAACACCGGCACCTTCGCCCATGACGAAACCATCCCGGTCCTTGTCCCAGGGCCGCGAGGCTTGCTCAGGGGTTTCATTAAACAAGGTCGAAAGCGCCTTGGATTGCGAAAACCCGGCCATGCCGACACGGCAACAGGCGGCTTCAGCGCCACCGGCGATCATCACGTCGGCGTCTTCCCACATGATCAATCGAGCCGCATCACCGATCGCATGAGCACCGGTCGAACAGGCCGTCACGACGGCGTGGTTGGGGCCTTTGAAACCGTACTTGATGGAAACATGGCCGGAAATCAGGTTGATCAGACTGGCCGGAATAAAGAACGGGCTTAAACGACGGACACCGCCGCCGGATTCACAATCAACGGTCAACGAGCCTCTTGATATTTCAGGAAGACCACCGATGCCGGAGCCAATCAGAACACCTGTACGAAACTGGTCTTCTTCCCCTTCAGGGGCCCAACCGGAATCTTCAACCGCTTCAATCGCCGCCGCCATGCCATAGACAATAAAGTCATCGACCCGGCGGCGTTCTTTGGGGGTGAAATAATCATCAACGTTGAACTGGCCTTCGCCCTCGCCTTCTTCGATCTGTCCGGCGATCTTGGCCGGCAGGTCGGAAACATCAAACGAGGTAATAGTGGCAATGCCGGACTGGGCATTGATCAGGCGATTCCACGAATGCTCAACACCGTTTGCAAGCGGTGAGATCATACCCATACCGGTAACGACTACACGTCTCATGATGAACGAGTCCTCATTTGATCGCTAAAGGTAGTCTTTAACGCTCAGGTGTTCGCTTCAATGAAGGTAATGGCATCTTTGATCGTCAGAATTTTCTCGGCGGCATCGTCGGGAATTTCACAACCAAACTCTTCTTCAAAAGCCATCACCAGTTCAACCGTGTCCAGGCTGTCAGCGCCCAGATCGTCAATGAAACTGGCGTTTTCGGCGACTTTCGCCTCGTCAACACCCAAGTGTTCGAGAACGATCTTCTTTACGCGATCTGCGACATCACTCATATCAACTTATTCCTTGAAAACTATCTGTTGAGAATACTGGTTTAATTTAATTCCGTTGTTGCGATTCGTCAGTTTCAAAGCAAGGCCAGCAAGGGCCGAAACACATGGCAAAACCGCAAAAGCTTCCGTTACCTAACATACTTTATTTAACGATACCAGAGGCCAAGATCATTGCCATCCATGATCATATCATGGCCATACCGCCATTGATATGCAGGGTCTGTCCGGTTACGTAAGCGGCTTCGTTACTGCTCAGGTAAACAACACCGGCGGCGATGTCATCAACATTGCCCAAACGACCACAGGGAATGCCTGCCATAAGTTTTTCCTTTTGTTCATCACCAAGCGCGTCCGTCATGGGTGTTTCAATAAAACCTGGGGCAAGGCAATTGATGGTAATGGAACGACTGGCGACTTCCTGGGCCATGGATTTCGACATCCCAATCAATCCGGCTTTCGAGGCCGCGTAATTGGCTTGTCCCGGGTTTCCGGTGACGCCGACAATGGATGTTATCGAGACGATTCGTCCCCAGCGGTTTTTCATCATCCCGCGAAGACACGCCTTGGATAGCCTGAAGGCCGCATTCAAATTAACATCTAGAACCTGCTGGAATTCTTCGTCCTGCATTCGCATGGACAGATTATCGCGCGTCAAACCGGCATTGTTGACAAGAATATCTACACCGCCCATGGCTTCCGCAGCGTCAGCAAACAACGTCGCAGCACTTTCAGGTGAGCCAAGATCAGCAGGTGTTGCGTGGGCTTTTGATCCCAGTTCCGCCTTCAGCGCTTCCAGGGCTTCGGTTCGGGTTCCCGACAAGGCGACTTCCGCGCCTTGCGCGTGTAGCGCTTTGGCAATCGCCCCGCCAATGCCGCCCGATGCGCCGGTGACCAGTGCGCGCTTCCCGGTTAGATCAAACATGCGGTATCTCCCTCGTGATCTTGGTCAAATGTTTTGCAAAAAAGCCGCAACATCTTCGGGCGTTCCGACATTCGTGGCGCTCAGGTCGCGATCAATACGCCGGGCAAGGCCGCTCAAGACTTTACCAACACCAATTTCGACCAAACTTTCAACGCCTTTATCCTTCATGAACAGGACACTTTCGCGCCAGCGCACCATACCGGTCACCTGTTCGACAAGCAGGCGACGGATTTCAGCGGCGTCATTAACATCGCTTGCTGTGACATTGGCAATCAGGGGAACAGCCGGCTGTTTCATACGGACACCGGCAAGGGCCTCTGCCATGATTTCTGCCGCCGGGGCCATCAACGCGCAATGAAAAGGGGCGCTGACCGGCAACAGGACACAACGTTTGGCGCCTTCTTCCTTGGCAATCTCCATGGCCCGCTCGACCGCGGCGCGTGCGCCGCTGATGACCACCTGGCCGCTGGCGTTGTCATTGGCGGCGGTGCAGATGTCACCTTCACTGGCCTGATCGGCAACCTTGGAAGCAGCGTCCAGTTCAAGGCCTAGAAGCGCAGCCATTGCACCTTCACCGACAGGGACGGCTTCCTGCATGGCCCGGCCACGGGTCTTTAACAGTTTTGCCGCGTCGCTGATCGAAAACGTCCCGGCGGCGGCAAGCGCCGAATATTCACCAAGGGAATGACCGGCCACGAATTTGATCCTGGACTTCGGCGACGCCAGATCAATGCCTCCTTCGCTCTCAAGTACACGCATCACGGCCAACGAAACCGCCATCAACGCAGGTTGTGCGTTTTCGGTCAGGGTCAGGGTGTCTTCGGGACCTTCAAACATCAATTTGGAGAGATTTTCTCCAAGCGCCTCGTCGACTTCCTCAAATACTTGGGCGGCGGCAGGAAAGGATGCGGCCAGCTCCTGGCCCATACCAACGCACTGGGAGCCCTGACCTGGAAAAATGAAAGCAAGCGTCATAAATAAATCCCGTCAGTGTCTATTAATAATAATGGAATGCCTTAAGGGACGCTCACTTGCCCCGAAATTTTCCCCAGGCATAAAGAACAAGCCAGATCGGCACGATAACGATGGCCCCGATCAGGATGTACTCGACGGCCCAGGCCAATATACCGGCAAGGGCATCGAAAATTGCTAGCGCCGTGTCGCCCAACCCTTCAAGAAGATTTCGCGGGTTTACCGCAAAGAACCGCAACAACAGGCCCACCAAGAGGGAACCGATGGCAAGTTTGATAACAGTTGAGGCGAAATTCTTGGGCATGGTGCTGGGGCTAACCTGTCAAAAGTTATTGAACAACCAAAAACAACGGCCCCTGTATAGTGTCACACTTGGCAATTGTCATGAGGTTTCGTGCACAAGCTTGAAGCAGCAATCCACAAAGCCACTTGCAGGCTTCGTTTCCTGCTCAAAATAAATGCCTGACATGGCCCCTTATATCCCTTGCGCGCCAAAGCTTTTCGTGTATATTGCGCGCCTTCAACTCCTTGCCGGGTCACACGACTTGGCTATGTCCTTGTCCGGCATGACGCCGACCGGGAATGAGAAAAGCCAGAGGGAGATATAAATTGGCTTATTACGAATGCGTGTTTATTGCACGTCAGGATATTTCCGCGACCCAGGTCGAAGGCCTGTGTGAGACCTTTTCAAAGGTCATCAGCGACAATGACGGCTCAGTCGTCAATACCGAAAATTGGGGTCTGCGCACCCTTTCCTACCGGATCAACAAGAACCGCAAGGCCCACTATGTTATGTTCAACATAGATGCTCCAGCACCAGCCATCCACGAAATGGAACGCCAGATGCGGATCAACGAAGACATCCTTCGTTATTTGACCATCAAGCTTGACGCCTTTGAAGAAGGCCCGTCGGTGATGATGCAGTCGCGTCAGCGTGATGACCGTCCGCGCCGCTATGACAATGATAGCAACAACAAGCCCGCAGCAGCCCCCGAAGCAACCGTAACTGAAGCAGCAGCCCCCGAAGCAGCCGTAGCTGAAGCAGCAGCCGTGGAAACCGCAGAACCCGCAAGTGATGGAGCAGAGGCATGAGCATGACCCCTTCAGATCAAGGCAATAGCGGTGGCGGCGAGCGTCGCCCGTTTTTCAAACGCCGTAAAAGTTGCCCGTTCTCAAACGCCAAGTCGCAGAAGATTGATTACAAGGATATCCGTCTGCTGCAGCGATACACGTCCGAGCGTGGCAAAATTATACCGAGCCGGATTTCCGCCGTTTCAGCCAAGAAACAGCGTGAAATGGCCAAGGCGATCAAGCGTGCGCGCTTCCTCGCTTTGATCCCCTACGTCGTTAAATAAAACGGCTTAAAGGCGCGCTCACCAGCTTGCGCCATGGGAGGGTCGGATGTCCAAGGACATGCTGATAGCTATAGGCGGCGGAACGTTAAGCGCCTTTGCTTCGCTGGCCTTTATGTCGGGAATGCCCGGCGCTTTGCTGGCGGTTTATTTGGCGCCGTTGCCACTGTTACTGGTCGGCCTCGACCACGGCATCAAGGCGGCGACAGCGGCGGGACTTAGCGGCATTATTGTCACCGGGCTTATCGGTGGCGCGATGTCGGGAGTGTTATTTTCAGTGATCCATGCACTGCCAGCGTGGATTATCGTTCGCCAGGGTTTGTTAAAGTTGCCCGCGGCGGATGGAAAAACCGAAGAATGGTACCCGGTTGGATCCATTCTTTGCATCCTGTCGGTGTTTTGCACCGGCTTGTTAACGGTGGCGATGTTTTGGTCACTGGGTGAAGACGGTGGATTACACGATATCGTGCAATCTTATTTGGGTCTGGTCTTCGCCTATATGATGCCGACCATGGACGAGGTTGTACGGGGTGATCTTGTCCAGACGATATCACCCTTGTTCCCGGGATATATGGGAACATCCTGGGTGGTGATGGCGGTGGTAAACGCTTCCATCGCAGCGGCGATACTGACCCGCGCCAAGCGTTTTAAGCGGCCAAAGTCAAAATTGGCCGATCTGAGCTTGCCGGACTGGATGTCCTGGTTTTTGATTGCAGCAGCCGTGATGGCGCTGTTGGGCCAGGGGGAGTTAGAGTTTTTTGGTCGGAATCTTGCTTTGATTCTGGCTGTGCCGTTTTTCTTTCTCGGCCTTGGTGTGGTCCACGAATTGGCCCGCCATGTGCAGTTTCCGGGAACGTTACTGGCGGCGTTTTATTTTGTTATGTTCCTTTCGGGCTGGATCGCCATGGCGGTCATCCTTGCCGGACTACTGGAACAGTGGGTCGGTTTACGCCGGCGTTTTATGAACCCCGGTCCCGACCGGAACGACGAAGACGACAACTGATATTTTTTTAAGCGCCCGATTTTCGGGCTAGGAGTGCAAGATGGAAGTCATTCTTTTGGAACGTATCGAGAGACTCGGCCAGATGGGCGATGTGGTCTCGGTTAAATCTGGTTATGCCCGCAACTTTTTGCTGCCAAAAAGCAAAGCCCTGCGCGCCACCGAAGACAATCGTAAACATTTTGAAACCCAGCGCGCCCAACTTGAAGCCGAGAACCTGACGCTTCGTGGTGAAGCTGAAAAGGTTGGCGAGAAACTTGATGGCTTTAATGTCACTCTGGTTCGTCAGGCCGGTGAATCTGGACAGCTTTATGGTTCGGTCAACGCCCGTGACATTGCCGAGGAAGTGATTGACGGTGGCTTCACCATCACCCGTCAGCAAGTCGAACTGGCTCATCCGATCAAGGCGCTTGGCCTTTACGATGTTCAGGTTCGCTTGCATCCGGAATTGTCGGTGAGCGTCGTCGCCAACATCGCCCGTTCGGAAGAAGAAGCCAAAATCCAGGCGAAGACGGGCCAGGCTGTCCTCAGCATTGACCAGGAAGAAGCCGCCCAGGCCAAGATTGACGCCGAGGAAGTATTCGAAAAAGCTGAAGACGCTGCAGAAGCCGAGGCCATCGAAGCCGCTGCCGTCGAGGAAGCTGCCGAAGAGGAAGCCGCCGCTGAAGCAGCCGAAGCCGCTAGCCAAAAAGCCGCAGCCGAAGAACCTGAAGCTGAAGAGCCTGAAGCTGAAGAGCCTGAAGCTGAAGAGCCTGAAGCTGAAGCCGAGGAAGAAGAAAAGGCCGACGAATAGTCCGCTCTTCACCTTCCAGAAAATGATAAACGGCGCTCCGGAAATTCCGGGGCGCCGTTTTTTTTGATATAATGCGAATCAGTCCCCGCTATCCACATGATTAACAAGCGACGCAGGAGAGCCTACATTGTAATTATATAAAATCATGTCTACCTCAACAATGCCCCCACCGCTGACCGACCCCGTAAACGAAAATGGTGAACAATTCAGTTCAGCCTTTCGCACGCTTCCGCACAACATCGAGGCGGAAAAATCCCTGATTGGTGCCATTTTTTCCAATAACAGAGCCTATGAGAAGGTCTCGGAATTCCTTTTTCCGGAACATTTCGTCATTGCCCAGCATGGGGTCATTTACGATGCCTGCTCGAAACTGATCGAAAAGGGACAAATCGCCGATCCGGTGACCTTAAAGCGTTACTTTGAACAGGATGAAAGCCTTGCCGAAATTGGCGGTCCTGCCTATCTGGTTGAACTGGCTGAAAGTGTTGTCTCGATCATCAATGCCGGTGAATACGGTCGCATTATCTATGATCTTCACCTGAAGCGTGAATTGATCGGCCTTGGCGAGGACGTCGTCAACCGGGCTTACGGTGGCGATGTCGAAGACGAGGCGACACGGCAAATCGAATCGGCCGAGCAAACCCTTTACGATCTGGCAACCACCGGCAATTACGAAGGCGGTTTTCAACCCTTCAAGGAATCCGTTGTCGCTGCCCTGACCATGGCCGAAGGCGCCCACAAACGCGATGGCGCACTGGCCGGGGTGACCTCTGGGCTGGTCGATATCGATACCATGCTGGGTGGTTTGCATCCTTCGGATTTACTCATTCTGGCCGGTCGCCCGTCCATGGGTAAAACCGCGCTTGCCACCAACATCGCCTTTAACGCCGCCTATACCCATCAACAAACCAGTGGTGAGCAGGGTGCAGTGGTTGGCTTTTTCTCGCTGGAAATGTCAGCCGAACAGCTGGCCACAAGGATTATTTCCGAACAGACGCAAATATCGTCGGACAGTATCCGCAAAGGCAAGATCACGACCCCGGAGTTCGACCGGCTTGTCGCAGGAAGCCAAGCCCTGCACAACATGCCCATCTTCATCGACGATACCCCGGCCTTGACTGTTAGCGCCCTTAGAACCCGCGCCCGCCGCCTTAAACGGCAACATAATCTTGGCCTGATCGTGGTTGATTATTTGCAACTGATATCGGGAAGTTCCACTTCGCGAAACGATGGCCGGGTTCAGGAAGTCTCGGAAATCACCCGTGGTCTGAAAACCCTGGCCAAGGAACTTGAGGTGCCGGTGATCGCCTTGTCGCAATTGTCACGGGCCGTCGAGCAACGCGAAGACAAACGGCCCATGTTGTCGGATTTGCGTGAATCGGGCTCCATTGAGCAAGACGCCGACGTGGTCATGTTCATCTTCCGGGAGGAATATTACCTTGAGCGCAAGGGCGCATCCCAGCACGAGAATGAAAGCGACGATAAATTCTTCCTGCGTCAGCAGCGCAACGAAGAGCGGCTCGAGAAAGTGCGCAACATCGCCGAATTGATCGTCGCCAAGCAACGTCATGGTCCGGTCGGCACCGTCAACCTGCAGTTCACCGGCGAGTTCACCCGTTTCAGTGACCTTGAAACCATCCACCAGCCCGATTATTAAAAACTCATGAGCAGCCTGGACACAAGTGGCGGCATCCTGAGCATCGACCTTACGGCCCTCGTCAGCAACTGGCGGACGCTCAAAAGCCAGCTTGAAAGCGCCGATTGCGGGGCCGCGCTGAAGGCCGATGCTTATGGAATCGGCGCGGCGCGCGCCGTTGTTGAGCTGTCCCGGGCCGGCTGCCGGGAATTCTTCGTCGCCCTCATCGATGAAGGCATTTCACTGCGCAAGGTACTGGCAGAGGCCGGGCTGGATGGCCACATCCATATTCTTGGCGGCCCCATGGCTCCACAGGCGATGACCCGGCACCGCCTGACCCCGGTGCTTAATTCCTTGAGCGATATCGAGACCTGGAAAAACGCAACCCCCGAATTTGCCGCCGACATCCACATCGATACCGGCATGTCACGCCTGGGCCTGCCGCCAGAGGAACTGCAAGTCCTGGCCAACGATCAGGCAGCCATCAAGGGCCTGAATATTTCTTACGTTATGAGCCATCTGGCTTGCGCCGAAGACCGCGAAACCACCATGAACGACGAACAACTGCAACGTTTTAAACAGGCGCTGAAACTTTTTCCCGGCTGCAAGGCGTCCCTCGCCAATTCTTCAGGCATCTATTTAGGCCCTGGCTATCATTTTGATCTGGCCCGCCCGGGAGTCTCCCTGTACGGCGTTAATCCAACGCCCGGGAAGCCCAATCCGATGGCGCCAGTCATTAGATTAAAAGGAAAAATCCTTCAGGTTCGTGACGTTGACAGCCCCCAGAGTGTTGGTTACGGGGCCACGCACCGGGTAGAACGCAAAGGTCGGGTCGCGACCGTCGGCGTCGGTTACGCCGATGGCTATCTCAGATCACTGAGCAACTGCGGTTATGGCTATTTGGGGCAACACCGGGTGCCACTGGTAGGGCGGGTATCCATGGATTTGATAACATTTGATGTCAGCGACGTGCCCCAAAGCGAGGCCCATCCCGGCGCCATGATCGACCTGATCGGACCCCATAACACGATTGACGATATCGCCGCCGCCGCCGGGACCATCGGTTACGAAATCCTGACCGCGCTAGGCAACCGCCTGCACCGGGTCTATGAGAACGCCGATAATTAAAGATCAGCCGAATGGTTTCCAAAGTAATATCAGCTTTGGCAGCACCGTGAGAGCCGCCAGAAGAGCGATGAACATTGCCGCCCCGGTCAGGACGCCAAAATAGATTGTGGGGATGAAGTTGGACATCATCAGGATGGAGAAGCCGAAGATGATGCTCATGGTCGTGTAGAACACCGCTTTGCCGATGTTGGAATGACAAATGTGCAAAGTCTCCACATAACTGTTGGTCAGGGCGTACTCTTCCCTGAAGCGATAAATGTAGTGAATTCCGTTGTCGACGGCGATACCGATGGTAATGGCGGCGATGGTTATGGTCATCATGTCCATGGGGATTTTCGACCATCCCATAACGCCCAAAACCACCAAGGCGCCCAACAGGTTTGGCAAAATGCCGATAATCGACAAGGTGACCGACCGGAACAACACCATGAACATGACCGCAATACCCAGCATCACGACGCCGATGGACTTGATCTGCGACGCAAACAGGCTCTGCAGCATGTTGTTGTAAAGCACCAGCAACCCGCTCACCGTCACGTCGTTAATCAAAAACTTGTAGTCGGTGAGTTCTTTCAGTCCGTTCTCCTTGCCTAAATCACTGCGCACTTTCTCCAGCAACTCCTTGCGGCGCAGATCGGGTATCGAATCCAACACACGCGCCACCAGTCGCACCTCGTTGTTCTCGATTGAGACATAAGGTTTGATGAGGCTGTTTTTGACCATGGGGGGAACCTTGTTATAGAGGATCGCCAAATCCATCCCCTCCAGTTCCTTTTCGGCAATCTCTTCGACAACCCGGACCGACGATGCCAGTGACAGCACCTTGCCGATTTCGGGCAATCCGTCTAGGTAGTCGTGGGCTTTTTTGATGAGCCGGATTTTGGTCGGTGTAAACCATAACTCCGGTTGGGTTCTCACCGCTTCCATGTACGCAAGTTCGTCGCGTATCTCTTCGGGGGTCATCTCTGCAAGGTCCTCGGGCGTTAATTCTTCGATCCCGTCATCTTCCAGCTTTATCACTATTTCCACAGGCGTCGTGCCCCCGAGCTCCTCATCGATAAGCTTCAGGCCCTGATAGATTTCGGTGTCTTCACTGAAATAGTTGATGAAGCTGTTCTCGACACGCAGCATGGAAATTCCCGCGGCGCTGATGATGCTTAACAAGACCGCCAACACCAGGATCTTGTTGCCCTGGAACTCGGTCAGGCGGGCCAGATATTCAGGCAACAGAAACCGGATGCTTTCAACGGGCGGAGCGGATTCTGTTTTTCCCAGCACCAACAACAGTGAGGGGAACAACAAAAAGGAGGTCGCAAACGTCACCGCCAAACCGGCGCTCATCATCAACCCAAAGTCGATAACCGGCTTGATATCGCTGACGACCAGGGAGCCAAAACCCATGATCGTCGTCAGCGCGGTGTACAGGCAGGGTTTCACCATCTTGTGAATGGTGGTCCTGACCAGGGTCAACTGATCGTCTTCAGGATGATCTTTTTGCAGTTGCAGGTAACGCACGATCAAATGAATGTTCATGGAAATGGTGATGATCAGCATCAGGGCGAGGAAATTGGACGAGATGACGGTGACCATCCAACCAAACAATCCAAGCACGCCGATCATGATCAAACCGGCGTAAAAGCAGCTGAACAAGGGGAGCACGATCCAGCGCATTTTCCGGAAAATAACGGTCAGAATGATGATCAGGAAAGCCAGGACACCGCCCCCGAAGACGGTCAGGTCCTTGCGCACGAATGTCACCATATCGTCGGTAATCATCGGTAACCCGCCAAGGTAGAGAACACCGTACTGGCGGTAAGGCTTGATGATGTCCCTGATTTGGATAATGTCGAGGTGGCGTTGCTCGTTTAACGCTTCACTAACCTGGCCGTATTCGGCGGTGACGCGTTTCAGGGTTTGCGCCTCCTCGTCCGAAAGACCGCTCTGCCGTTTTTTCGTCCGTAACTCGTTTCGGGACTTTAGGAGGCGGCTGTATTCGTCATTAGGGGCCATTCCCAACACCAGGGCCGTGGTTTGGCCATTTGCGCTGAGGATAAGATCGCGGTAAATGGGGCTATTGACCAGTTCGTCCATGGCCTTGGCCCGGTCGATACCAGGTTTCTCCAGGCTCGGCATATCGCTGATCATTTCCTGAATATCCTGATCCGAGCTATTGAACAGGGGGGCATCGAGAATCGTGAGCACCGTGCTCACACCGGTGACTTTCTTGAGTTCTTCACGGAGTTCTTTCAAAGGCTCCAATGCCTGGTCCGAGAAGAGCTCCTTATCGGGCGTGTAGGTGACAATGAGTAACTCTTCACCCGGGTATCGCTCATTGATTTTCTGGAACACTTTGAGGTCCGCATCGTCTTCCAGCAACAAGGTATCGGCCGATGCGTCCAGCTTGAAGTCTTTGGTGTGGTAGCCGAAGAAAACCAGAATTGAGAGCAGTACTGCCAGAACTAACTTGGGTTTGTGGAGCACCAAATTGTCATAGGTCTGGGCGGTACGAGATGTCATGAAGTTTCCTCTGTGAGCAATCTGATTCGGGCAAATCGTAACATCATTCCACGACCACCGGAAAGGCAGGAGTAAAGTCAGGGCACCCGTTCTGGACTCACCTGTTCCGGATATGCTTTTCTTTTAGATTATGAAAAGCACCCACATCTACCTTTTAACTGCTTTCACCCTGTTCCTATCACTGGGCCTGCCTGCGGTCACGGACGCAGGCAGGGCCGAAATATCTCTTGATAATAATGACAAGAACGGTGACGGGCGGATCAGCGCCAAGGAATGGAAAAAGAAGGAAAAAATCTTCAAAGGCATTGATGCCAACGAAGACGGTTTTCTTTCCTTGCAAGAACTGCGCGACCGCTTTGGCGAGACCGCCAGTGAAGCCACGACCTCAAACGTTAAGGTCGTTACGAGCGTTAAGATGGACGGGCTGGTTGATATCAACACCATTGATAATGAAACCCTCTGTGGTATCGCTCGCCCCAAGAATTGCTCGATCAAGGTCGCCGTCAAGCTGGGCATGTTTGAAACCGGCTTACGGCCAAAATTCCCGAAAGGCCTGGATTGCCGGAATATCGATGAACAGTGGGCGATTTCCTACACCAAAAAGCGCAACCGCGAGAACTACCACGGCGGCATCGACATGCCCGCCCCTTACGGCACGCCGATGATCGCGGCGGCGGACGGCACGGTGGTCAGTATCGAGCGTGGCGAGAAAAGTTTCCGCGGCAAGGAGATCATCCTGCGCCACAGTTCCAAACAGACCGGCATTCCCGGCTACTGGATTTATACCCAGTACGCCCATTTCAACGTCATGCCAGAATACAAGGTCGGCGATAAAGTGAAAATGGGCGAGAACCTGGGCCCGACGGGAAATTCGGGCATCGGCCGTAACGGCAAGCAAAGTGGCAAGCGCCGCCCGGCCATTCACTTCGCCGTCTGGTTCACCAAGAGCCCCGATTACGCCCTGACCCACGGCAAACTGGTCCCCGTCAAAGGCCTGTGGATGGACCCCAATGCCCTGTACCGGGCAAAACCGCCGTTTGACTCCTATGGCTTGCGCGACCTGCCCAAAAACCAGAAGAAAATTCCGATCCCGGTGATGACCGAAAAGGGCACGTTCATTCCGGCGAAAACAAAGCTGATCTGGCCTTATGCGTGCAAGGGGTAGCTTTGCACGTTGCCGACCTGAATTTACTGCACCCTGGGTACAGTAAACCCGTTTCCGGCTATCATCGAAACCATTTCCACACCCATAACTCATACATAACATACTGTAATGTATGGCTTTTATGAATTTTGCCAAACCTTACCACAAGCCCACTAGTTTGCCGCCTGCGCTTCGATCAGGATGCACTCGATTTCTGGAGATAACCGGATTTGTAGTCGGGACAGTGGATGAAGATGGAAATTTTGATTTACATAGCAAACGGGCTGTATCTTGCATCATATATGATGAAAGACATATTGCGTCTTCGTCTGTTGACGACCATTGCTGCCTGCGTTCTGGTCGCTTATTTCTACTTTCGCCCCGAACCAATGATGACAGTGGTCTGTTGGAATCTGTTTTTTGTCGCCCTCAACATTTACCAAATCACAGGAATCGCACGCGAACGGCGCGGAAGACGCCTGAATTCCACGCCCGCCTTGTCATAAGGCGCCGAATCCCGTACATCAGATAGGTCTTATAGACGGGCTCGTGGGGGTCCTGTCCGTTCTGTCCCGTAAGGACTTCTGTTGGCTAAAAATTCGACCCAGTATGTTTGCCAGGATTGCGGTGGCGTCAGCTTGAAATGGAGCGGACGCTGCGATAATTGCGGTGCCTGGAATACACTGGTCGAGGAGGCCGGGTCAGAGCAAGCGCCCAAGGGGCTGGGCTCAAAACGTGGACGTCACGTTGAATTTGTCGGCCTTGAAGGCGATAGCCCGCCTCCTGTTCGTATGGTCACCGGTATTGCCGAGTTTGACCGGGTTTGCGGCGACGGACTGGTTCCGGGTTCCGCCCTGTTGGTCGGTGGAGACCCCGGCATCGGCAAATCGACGGTGCTTCTGCAAGCCGCGGCTTCGCTGGCCAAAGATGCCTCTATTGCCTATATCAGCGGCGAGGAATCCATTGAACAATTGCGGATGCGGGCCGACCGGCTGGGCTTTCGCAAAGCCACCGTTCAGTTAGCCGCAGCGACGTCCGTGCGCGACATCGTCACCACCTTAAATAGTGGCGACCTACCGAAAGTGGTGATTATTGATTCCATCCAGACCATGTTCGTCGACAGCCTGGATTCAGCCCCGGGCACGGTCAGTCAGGTACGGGCTTCGGC
Organism: Rhodospirillaceae bacterium; assembly: GCA_018662005.1. Taxonomy (NCBI): domain Bacteria; kingdom Pseudomonadati; phylum Pseudomonadota; class Alphaproteobacteria; order Rhodospirillales; family Rhodospirillaceae; species Rhodospirillaceae bacterium. The sequence goes on from JABJHA010000015.1 coordinate 140,938, forward strand.
CCAGGAATTGATCCGGCTTGCCAAGCGTCGTGGCTTTTGCGTCATTTTGGTCGGTCATGTCACCAAGGACGGCCAGATCGCAGGCCCCCGGGTGATGGAACACATGGTCGATACAGTGCTCTATTTCGAAGGCGAGCGCAGCCACCAGTTCCGAATTTTAAGGGCCGTCAAAAACCGCTTCGGGCCGACAGATGAAATCGGCGTCTTCGAGATGACCGGCACCGGCTTGCAGGAAGTCAGTAATCCGTCAGCCCTGTTCCTGTCCGATCATGATGCTGAGATTAACGGCGCTTCGGTACTGGCCGCCATGGAAGGCACACGCCCGATGTTGGTCGAATTGCAGAGCCTGATTGCGCCAAGCCCCCTTGGCACCCCCAGACGGGCCGTCGTTGGCTGGGATTCCGGCCGCTTGGCCATGGTCCTGGCAGTCCTTGAATCACGATGCGGACTTGCCATCGGGGCCAACGACGTATACCTAAACGTCGCAGGCGGGCTCAGGGTATCTGAACCCGCTGCTGATCTGGCGGTTGCGGCGGCTTTGGCGTCTTCTTTAAGCGGCATCCCGGTGCCATCCCAGACAGTTGTTTTCGGCGAAATCGGCCTGTCCGGCGAGGTTCGTGCCGTGTCTCATACGGACGCACGACTGAAGGAAGCCGATAAACTGGGTTTCACCCGCGCCATCGTCCCCAAGGGCCGTGGCAAGGGCAAAGGCGTAAAAGGACCGAGCGGGATGAAAATCCGCGAAATTGAACATCTGGCCGATCTGCTGGCGTTGTTCCATGCCCCCGCAAAAGGCACGGTTCTGAAAGAGCAGGCGAATGGATAATCTGCCCGTCAACATCACCGATATCGCGGTTATCGTTGTCATCCTGATATCGGCCTTCCTGGCTTATGCGCGCGGCTTCGTCCATGAGGTTTTGTCAGTTGCCGGATGGATTGGCGCCGGTTTTATCACCATTTACGCCTTCCCTTTTGTGCAGCCCTACGCCCGCGATCTGATCCCCATCGAACTGGCTGCCGATCTGGCCGCCGGGGTGGTTGTCTTTATCGTTTCACTGACGGTTTTATCAATCCTGACCCGGGCAATTTCCAAACGCGTCCAGGACAGCACCCTAAACGCCCTTGATCGTTCGCTCGGCTTCCTGTTTGGCATGGCCCGCGGCGCCGTGCTGGTCTGCCTTGTTTACATCGCCATCGAATGGATGATGCCCGTGGCTGATCAACCGGCCTGGCTGAGAGACGCCCGCACCATACCGATCATCGAGCTTGGCGCCGACTGGCTTCGTATGCTGATACCGGCAGAAGCCGGATCTTCGGACGGCATTGCCGAACAAGCCAACCAGTTACTGGAAAGCCAGAAAGTGATCGAAGGCCTGATCGCCCCCGAACCAAAAGGCGGAAATATTGAAACCCTTGAAGGCTACGGTGAAAAAATCCGTAGCGAAATGGAACGCCTGATCGACAGTCGTTCTGAACCTTAAACTAGGCACCTGATACCTATGTCGAACCCCGCCAGCCACCATCCACCAACAGCCTTTGACGGTGACGACCATTTTCACGACGAATGCGGAGTCTTTGGCATTTATCGCCACCCCGACGCCGCCGCCCATACGGCCCTTGGCCTGCACGCCCTGCAACACCGTGGCCAGGAAGCCGCCGGGGTTGTTTCCTTTGACGGCGAGCAGTTTCATTCCCACCGGGCGCTTGGTCATGTCGGCGATAACTTCAATTCGGAACAAATTATTCGCACCCTGCCCGGTGAAATGGCTATTGGCCATGTCCGTTACGCGACAACCGGCGGCACGGTGCTTCGGAACGTTCAGCCACTGTTTGCTGATTTCAAGTTCGGCGGCCTGGCAATTGCGCACAACGGCAACCTGACCAATGCCTACGGACTGCGAACCGCACTGGTTGAGCGCGGCTGCATCTTTCAGTCAACCAGCGACACCGAAACCTTTATTCACCTGATCGCCGTCTCCCGGGGCACCAATGTTGTCGAGCGGGTGACCGATGCGCTCAGGCAAGTCGAAGGGGCCTATTCACTGGTCGCCATGACCCGCGAGAAACTGATCGGCGTTCGCGATCCCAGGGGCGTCAGACCACTGGTCATCGGCAAGATTGGTGATTCGTGGATTTTATCATCGGAGACATGTGCACTGGACATCATCGGTGCCGAGTTTGTCCGCGATGTGGAACCCGGTGAGTTAATTGTCATCGATAAAACCGGCCTGCACAGCTTCAAACCCTTCATCCCGATTGAAAGTAAATTCTGCATCTTTGAATACATTTACTTCGCCCGGCCTGACAGCAACGTCGAGGGTCGCAACGTTTACCAAATTCGCAAGAACATTGGCGCCGAGTTGTCCCGTGAATGCGGCATCGAAGCCGATGTGGTGGTGCCGGTGCCGGATTCAGGCGTCCCGGCAGCCATTGGATATGCCGAACAATCGGGCATTCCCTTTGAGCTGGGAATAATTCGTAATCATTATGTCGGGCGGACCTTTATTGAGCCGACACAGCAAATCCGTAACCTGGGCGTCAAGCTTAAGCATAATGCCAACGGTCAGTACCTGAAGGACAAGCGGGTGATCCTGATTGATGATTCCATCGTCCGTGGCACCACATCTGTGAAGATCGTCGATATGGTCCGCCAAGCCGGCGCCAGTGAAGTCCACATGTGTGTTTCAAGCCCGCCGATCACCCATTCATGCTTCTATGGCATTGATACACCGGACCGGGAAGAACTGATGGCGTCTCAACACGAACTTGAAGCCATGCGCAAGATCATCGGCGTTGATAGCCTGACTTTTATTTCCTTCGATGGACTGTACCGGGCCGTCGGCGACGAGAATCGCAACACGGAAACCCCGCAATTTTGCGATGCCTGTTTCAGCGGCGATTATCCAATCCGTCTCCTCGATCAGGACTCAGGCGACGCACCCAAGCAGCTTTCCCTGCTGACCACACAGGAATAAAAATAGATGAATGAAGGACGTTTACAAGGGCGTATCGCCTTGGTTACCGGCGCTTCGCGCGGCATTGGACGGGCCGTCGCCAAGGCATTCGCTGAAGAAGGCGCGCACTTGATTCTGACCGCCCGCACGCAGGGCGCACTTGAAGAACTGGATGATGAAATCCTCGACATCAGTGGCCAGAATGCCACCCTGGTGCCCATGGACCTGGGCGATTTCGACGCTATCGACCACATGGGTGCCGCCGTGTTCGACCGCTTCAAGCGCCTCGACGTTCTGGTCGGCAATGCTGCCCTTCTGACCCCACTTTCCCCCATGGCGCAAGTCAAGCCCAAGGATTGGGACCAGGTCTTGACGCTCAACCTGACCGCAAACTTCAGGCTGCTCAGAAGTTTCGATCCGTTACTGAGGATGTCTGACGCCGGGCGGGCGATCTTTGTTTCCTCGACCGTAACGCAAGGTGTCTGGCCCTATTGGGGAGCTTACAGCGTATCCAAGGCAGGACTTGAAACCATGGTCAAGACCTACGCCTCGGAAAACGAGAAAACAAACGTCAAGGCCAACATTATCAACCCGGGGCCGACCCGCACCACCATGCGGCCCGTCGCCTATCCCGGTGAAGACCCCGAAACGGTCAAACCGCCAGAAGACGTAACAGAAACCTTCATCAAGCTGGCCGAGACAAGGTGTGATCTGAACGGCGAAATCGTACAAATCGAGCCACCACGCCAACCCGATACAGTTGATTAATTATCGGAACGTGATTTATCGGCCAAGGTTTCGCGCGCCTTGACCCGAGCCTCAACACGGGACCAGTCCCGGTTTGACAAGGCGGCGATCATAGCCTCAACAACCATCAGGGTCGCAACAGCAGAATCCCAACTTGAGGGAACGTCAATGCGAACCGGGATCACGTGATTGGCGACACTGGACACCGGGGACAGCCATTGATCGGTGAACAAAATAACCCTGGTCCCGCATTGTGACGCCAAACGCGCCAATTCGAGTAATTCGGGCTGGTAACGACGAACATCAAAAATAATGACAACATCGCGACGATCCATATCGACCAGATGTTCAGACCAGGCATAAGCATCGTTTTCAATCCGCCTGACATTTGGCCTGACCATGATCAGGTGGCGGTAAAAATAATCGGCAATGGTGCTGGTTAGTTTACCGCCGGCAAGATGTACCGGGCGCTTGATATCAGAAAGCAATTTGAGAACCGCTTCAAACTCGGCCCGGGGCAGCGCCTTCAGGGTTCGTGACAGATTGCGCTCAACGGAATGAGAATATTCTGCGAGAAAATCATCATCTTCCAGGGCAGTTTGTGGCTCTTCGTGTTTGGTCAGTGGGGTTTGCAGGCGCTCTTCAAGTTCTTCTCTTAAGCGTTGCTGAAATTCCGGATAACCCGAAAAACCCAACTTTCCGACAAGCCTGAGGATGGTCGGCGCGCTGACCTCGGCTCGCTTGGCGAACGAGGCGACTTTCTCCAGTCCGATAAAGGGGTAATTGGAAAGCAGTACCCGCGCGCACTGGCGTTCTGTTCTGGTCAGGTGATCGATGTGGCGGTTGATATCCTCGGCAATCGATAGCCTGGGTCCGTGTGTGATGGCTTGCGGCATTAGTAATAAATATTCCAAAACTAATTCATTTGCAAATTTTGTAACTGTAATTACAATATCTGCTAACGAATAAACGGGGATAGAAAGGGACTCGATAGTGGTTCCGGTAAATGCGGAAAATATGGCAGAAAGGGCTTCCCAGTCCGGGGGAGCGTTGCTTGCGGCATCTGAACCCGCACCGGTAAGAATTGAGCGCCCCGATGGATCATCCCCATTTGTTTTTATCTGCGATCACGCAAGCAGACGCATTCCCCAATCACTTGGCACTCTTGGCCTATCAGAAATGGAGCTGACCCGTCATATCGCCTGGGATATTGGCGCGGCTGCGGTTACCGAACAGTTTTCGGAAAGATTTAATGCGACTGCCGCCTTTCAGAACTATTCCCGTCTGGTTGTTGACTGCAACCGGTGCCTGGATGTTTTCAATTCCATTTCCCCTGTCAGCGAGGACACCCCGGTCCCCGGCAATACTGATTTAGGCGAGGCAGAGCGGCAGTTAAGGGTTGATGAAGTATTCACCCCCTATCACGATGCCATAAGCAAAATTCTGGACGACAGGACCGGACAAGACCGTGAGACCTTTCTGGTTTCAGTTCACAGCTTTACGCCCGTCTTCAAAGGGTTCCAGAGGCCATGGGATTTTGCCGTCGTCTACAACCGCGACCCGCGCCTTTCTCATATTATTCTTGATCTGTTGGCTGCAGACGGTGATTTACATCTTGGCGACAACGAGCCATATTTTTTAAGCGACGAGACCGATTACACCCTGCCCGTACATGGCGAGCGGCGGCATCTGCCGCATACGCAATTTGAAATAAGGCAGGATCTGATCGAAACGCCGGAACAACAAACAAAATGGGCCGTGCGACTAGGTGAAGCCCTCGACAAGGCATTAGAAATATTCAGGAATAACAACAGGTAAGAAATGCCAAACGCCGTCGTTTTATATGTTCGATATGTGGAAGCCGTGACCTACCGGGTCGGACGGTTTGCCATGTATCTGATCTTCGTCATGCTGGGCGTGCTGTTGTATTCGTCAATTATGAAGACCTTCTTTCTTCCCGTCCTGTGGACCCTGGAAACAGCCCAATTCCTGATGGTTGCTTATTACATGCTGGGTGGCGGCTACTCCATGCAGTTGGGAGACCATGTTCGGATGGACCTCCTCTACGGCATGGGAACGCCCAAGAAAAAAGCCTTTACTGACACCCTGACTTCGATCTGCCTGATTTTCTATCTTGGTTTGTTGCTCTACGGCGGACTGTCGAGCACCCAGTACGCGCTGCTCTACGGCGAAAAAAGCTATTCATCCTGGGCCCCGTACATGGCCCCGATCAAGATCATCATGAGCTTCGGCATCACCCTGATGTTGCTACAAACCATCGCCACCTTCTTCAGGGACCTGGCCCAAGTCAAAGGGCTGGATATTTTCGGCCCAAGCCCGGCGGAAGGTCCGGCATCATGAGTTACGAAATGATCGCCATTCTGATGTTTTCGCTGATGATGCTGATGCTGCTGACCGGTCAGCGTGTTTTCGGGGCAATCGGTTTCGTTGCCGTCATTGCGGCTATGGCCTTGTGGGGTACTGGCGGCTCGCAGTTGGGTTTCAGCGCCGCCATGAAGTTAATGAAATGGTATCCGCTGCTAACCCTGCCGATGTTTATCTACATGGGATACATGCTGTCTGAATCGAAGATCGCCGACGACCTGTATAAAATGTTCCATGTCTGGATGGGCCCCTTGAATGGGGGACTCGCAATCGGCACCATCATCCTGATGGTGGTTATTTCAGCGATGAACGGCCTGAGTGTCGCCGGCATGGCTATCGGTGCGACAATCGCCCTTCCTGAATTGCTGAAGCGTGGTTACGACAAGATTATGGTGACCGGCGTTATCCAGGCTGGCAGTTCGCTGGGCATTCTGGTGCCGCCCAGCGTCGTCCTGGTGCTTTACGGCATGATCGCCCGCCAACCGATCAGTCAACTTTGGATGGCCGGTGTGTTCCCCGGCCTGATGATGGCCAGTCTGTTTATCATTTATATCGTCATACGCTGTAAAATCCAGCCAGAGCTTGGCCCGGCCCTGCCGATAGAAGAACGCCAGGTCAGCTGGGCTGAAAAATTTCGTCTGCTTAAGGCGGGTATTGTTCCACTGGCGATTTTCTTTTCAATGACGGGCCTTTTCCTGATGGGCGTCACCAGCCTGGTTGAGAGTTCTGCCGTCGGCGCGACGGCCGCCACTCTTGCGGCTTTGGTCAAGGGGCGGCTCAATCGCCAGGTCATGGAAAACACCATCCGCAAATCCCTGGGCGTTAGTTGCATGTTCATGTGGATCATCGTCGCGGCAATGGCATTTGGCGCCGTATTCGACGGTTTGGGCGCGGTCAAGGCTATCGAGGGTTTCTTTATTGGCCAAATGGGGCTGGGGCCATGGGAAATCCTGATCATGATGCAGCTTTCCTACCTGCTCATGGGCATGTTTCTTGATGACACAGCGATGCTTGTCATCGTTGCGCCTTTATACGTTCCGCTGGTTGGTTCCCTGGGTTTTGACCTGATCTGGTACGGGGTCCTTTACACCATCACCTGTCAAATCGCCTATATGACGCCGCCATTTGGCTACAACCTGTTCCTGATGCGGGCGATGGCGCCGCCAGAGGTGACGCTCAATGATATATACAGGTCCATCATCCCTTTTGTGGGCATCATGATTTTTGGACTTGTGCTCGTCATGGCCTTCCCTGAAATCGCCATGTGGCTGCCAAATCAGTTTTACGGGAAATAATGTATGAATGCAGGCAAATCAAAGAACGTGAGGAAGGTGGCAGATAAGATAAGGATTCACAGGAGGGCCGCCGCTGTTTGTTCCAGAATGTTGCGTTACACCGGAATCGACATCAAATAAATGTGAATCACCGTCAACAGTACAAACCAAGGGAGACAAAAAAATGACTAAAAGAAGAGAGTTTCTAAAAAAGGCGGGGGCAGCGTCGGTCGGCGCAGTTGCTGCGACAACACTCAGCGCACCCAATGTTCACGCTGCCTCAACAATTAAATGGCGCTTGCAGACCTATGCCGGGCCTGCACTTGCTGAACATGTGATCAAACCCGCCATTGATGACTTCAACAAGGCCGCCAATGGCGAGATGGTCATTGAGCTTTATCATGGTGATCAGCTGGTTCCCACCGGCGAACTGTTCCGGGCCATGCAAAACGGTACCATTGACGCAGTGCAAAGCGATGATGATTCCATGGCTTCCCCTACTGCTGTAACCCAGTTCGGTGGCTATTTCCCGTTTGCGACCCGCTATTCGCTCGACGTTCCGGTGCTTTTCCACCAGTACGGACTGGGAAAAATCTGGGATGAGGAATACAGCAAGGTTGGCGTTAAGCATATTAGCGCCGGCTCGTGGGATCCTTGCCACTTCAACACCAAGACCCCTATCCGCAGTCTCGATGATCTTAAAGGCAAACGGGTGTTCACTTTCCCGACAGCCGGCAAGTTCCTGTCGCGCTTTGGTGTGGTTCCTGTAACCCTTCCCTGGGAAGACATTGAAGTCGCCGTGCAAACCGGCGAGCTTGATGGCATCGCCTGGTCAGGCATCACCGAGGATTACACCGTCGGTTGGGCTGATGTTACCGACTACTTCCTGACCAACAACATTTCAGGGGCATGGTGCGGTTCGTTCTTCGCCAATCAGGGCCGTTGGAATGATCTGCCTGACCACTTGAAGACCATGGTCCAGCTGGCCTTTGATAGCTCGCATTACTATCGCCAGCACTGGTATTGGGGCGGCGAAGCGCATCTGCGCACCAAAGGCACCAAATTGAAGTTGACCTCTATCCCCGATGAAGAATGGGCAACGGTAGAAGCCGAAGCGCTGAAATTCTGGGATGAGGTCGCCGCCTCTGGCCCGGTTGCCGAAAAGGTGGTCAACATCTTCAAGGAATACAACGCTACGATGGCCGCAGCCGGTCGTCCGTATCGTTACTGATGATTTAAAAAGAAGAAACTTGGCTATAGACTTTCCCCGGGGGTTAAATATCCTCCGGGGAAATACCTTCTAGAGTACATTATAAGGAATTCCGTCATGGACCCGAGGAAAGTCAAAACAGCCGCCGACGCCCGTAAAATCGTCAATAAGCGGAAGCTTGATTACGTTAAAGTTGGTGTCTTTGATGTCGATGGCATCATGCGCGGCAAGTACATGTCGAAAGCCAAATTCTTTTCCGCCCTTGATGGTGGTTTCGGATTTTGCGACGTGGTTCTGGGCTGGGATTCAAAAGACCAACTATACGACAACGTCACCTATACGGGCTGGCATACGGGTTACCCTGACTCCCCGGCCCGCATTGTACCCGAAAGCTGCCGCGAAATACCTTGGGAAGACGGCATGTTGCTGTTCATTGGTGAGTTCTCGGATAAAGCCGAAGAAATCTGCCCACGCGGCGTCTTGCGCAAGGTTCTGAAAAAAGCCGACAAGATGGGCTTTAAAATATTTTCCGGAATGGAGTTCGAGTTTTTTGTTTTTGAAGAAACGCCCCATTCTGTGCGCGAAAAGAATTATCGCGATATGAAACCCTTAACTGAAGGCTTCTTCGGTTACTCGATGATCCGCAATTCCGTTCAGTCGGACCTTTACACTGACATTCTCGAGACCGCCAAAATTATGGATTTTGAAATCGAAGGCCTGCACGAAGAAACCGGAGCCGGTTGTATGGAGGCCGCCATTGGTGTGTCCGAAGGCATCGCCTCTGCCGATAAGGCCGCCCTGTTTAAAACAATGACCAAGATTTTGTGTCAGAAGGTCGATCTGATGGCGACCTTCATGGCCAAGTGGTCACCTGACTGGCCCGGCCAGAGCGGCCATATCCATATGTCCCTACAGGATAAAAAGGGTAAATCCGTTTTTTATGACGCCAAAAAGCCTGACAACATGAGCGACAAAATGCGCCACTTTGTGGGCGGCCAGCAACAACTGACGCCTGAGCTTTTGGCAATGATTGCCCCTACCGTTAATTCCTATACACGTTTGATCCCCGGATTCTGGGCCCCGACGGAAGCCAGCTGGGGCATCGATAACCGCACCTGCGCCCTGCGCGTCATTCCCGGCAGCGCAAAATCGCAACGGGTCGAATACCGCCTCGCCGCAGCCGATACCAATCCTTACCTGGCCCTGGCGGCGTCAATTGGTGCGGGCTTATGGGGGATAGAGAATAAAGTCGAACCATCCAAACCGGTCGATGGCAATGCTTACGAACAATCCTTCCCGCAAAAATTACGGCTTCCGGCGACCCTTTATGAAGCGGCAGCACGCCTGAAGGCATCCAAACCGGCCCGCGCGTTGTTCGGGGATGCCTTTGTCGATCACTTCGCCGCAACTCGTGAATGGGAAGAACGGGAATTTCGCAAGCACATCACCGATTGGGAAATGGATCGTTATTTTGAAATTATCTAACGTTTAAGTGGAACCCAGGACAATGGCATCAACATTACGCACCATCACCCCCGTAGACGGCTCGCTTTATGTGGAGCGCGACTACGCCGACGACAAAATGATCGCAGGAGCCTTAAGCGCTGCCAAAACCGCCCAGATTGAGTGGGCCAGAATGCCCGTCAGTGAGCGCGCAAAAATATGCGAGAAAGCCGTCGATGCCTTCGTCGCCGAAAAAGAAGGCATCGCCGAAGAACTTTGCTGGCAGATGGGCCGTCCCATTGCCTTTGCCGCAGGCGAGGTCGGTGGCTTTGAAGAACGGGCCCGCCATATGATTGCCATCGCAGCTGAGGCTCTTTCCGATATCGCCATTGAGGAAAAGCCGGGCTTTACCCGTTACATCCGCCGCCAACCCTTGGGCGTCGTCTTCGTCATCGCACCGTGGAACTTTCCTTACCTGACAGCGGTTAACGCCTTCATGCCCGCGATCATGGCTGGCAACGCCGTGATCATGAAGCATTCGGCGCAAACGCCGCTGTGCGCAGAACGCATCGCAGCCGCTTTTGAAAGTGCCGGTCTGCCGCAAGGGATATTCCAATACCTGCACCTGAACCATGCCGACACCGAAGTCGTCATCAAGGCCGATGAAATTGATTTCGTCGCCTTTACAGGCTCTGTTCCCGGTGGCCAGATGGTCGAGGAAGCCGCCGCCGGCCGCTTTATCGGTGTTGGCCTGGAACTGGGCGGCAAAGACCCGGGCTACGTTCGCCCCGACGCCGACCTGAACCACGCCATCGAAACCCTTGTTGACGGCGCTTTCTTTAATTCCGGCCAATCGTGCTGTGGCATTGAACGCATCTATGTCCACGAAGATGTTTATGACGCCTTCGTCGAGGGCGCCGCCGCCTTGGTCAGAACATACAAATTGGGGAGCCCGCTTGATCCCGAAACCACCATCGGCCCCATGGTCCGGACCGGCGCCGCCGAATATGTACGCGGCCAGATAAAAGACGCCATCGCCGCCGGGGCCAAGGCCCTGATTGATCCGGCTTTGTTTCCGGCCCACGCCGAGGAAAGCCCCTACCTTGCCCCACAGGTGCTGGTCGATGTCGATCATTCCATGGAAGTGATGATGGAAGAAAGTTTCGGCCCCGTGGTTGGTATTATGAAGGTGTCTTCCGACGAGCAAGCCATCGCCCTGATGAACGACAGTCCTTATGGTTTAACCGCTTGTGTCTTCACCAGTGATGTCGATGCGGCAGCGGCGATTGGCGATCAGGTCAACACCGGCACCTGGTTTATGAACCGCTGTGACTATCTGGACCCGGCCCTGGCCTGGACCGGGGTCAAGAATTCCGGTCGCGGCTGTACTCTTTCAGCCCTTGGATATGACCATCTGACCCGCCCCAAATCTTTCCATTTGAAAACTGCTCTTTAAGGAAACCTGCGATGACAAATGATGCCTCTGCCTTGACTGGCAACTGGAACTTTCCCACCGCCGTTCGTTTCGGCGTTGGTCGTATTGCCGAACTGGCCGATGCCTGTAAGGCGCTCGGCATGAAACGGCCCTTGCTGGTCACCGACCCCGGCCTGGCCGCCCTGCCCATGGTCGCAGACGCAATCAAGGCTAACGAGGCTGCCGGAATGCCGACAGGCCTGTTCAGCAATGTTCAACCTAACCCGGTCAGCAAGAACGTTGAAGACGGCATCAAGGTTTTCCGCGACGGTGATCATGATGGCGTTATCGCTTTTGGTGGTGGCAGTGCTTTGGACGCCGCAAAGGTTGTCGCCTTCATGGCTGGCCAAAGCCGCCCCATGTGGGATTTTGAAGATATAGGCGACAACTGGACCCGCGCCACCGAAGCCGGCATCGCCCCCATTGTTGCCGTGCCAACCACGTCGGGCACCGGTTCGGAAGTTGGACGTGCTGGTGTTATCACCAATGAAGAAACCCATACAAAGAAGGTTATCTTCCACCCCATGATGATGCCGGGCATTGTTATTTCCGACCCGGCACTGACGGCTGGTCTACCGCCCCACATTACCGCAGCAACCGGCATGGACGCCTTTATCCATTGCTTTGAGGCCCTGTGCGCGCCCGGCTATCACCCCATGGCCGAAGGCGTTGCTGTCGAAGGGATGCGACTGGTCAAGGATTGGCTGCCCGTAGCGGTCGAGGACGGATCAAACCTGACCGCCCGGGCCAACATGTTATGCGCGGCGTCCATGGGCGCAACAGCCTTCCAGAAGGGTCTGGGCGCTATCCATTCCCTGGCCCACCCTGTCGGCGCTGTGTACGACACCCACCATGGATTGGCCAACGCTGTCTTCATGCCCTATGTCATGGATTTCAACCGCGACGCCATATCCAAGCGCATGAATCGTCTGGCCCGATATCTGGGCCTCAAAAATTCCTCCTTCGACGGCATTATGGAGTGGACACTGGAATTCAGAAAGTCACTTGATATTCCCCACACGGCCCGTGAGATTGGTGTTGAGGAAAACCGCCTTGATGAATTGGCGGAAATGGCGGCCAACGATCCAACAGCCGGTGGCAACCCGATCAAAGTCGGCCCTGCGGATATGAAGAAGATGTACGAGGCGGCAATGGAAGGACGCATTGGTTGAACCTGGAAACAGCGCTGCTTGCTTTTACCACTTTATTTGCAACCATCAGCCCGGTTGACGTAGCCGCCCTGTTTGCGGCCTTAACGCCGGGAACATCACCCAAACAGCGCCGGGTTATGGCGCTTAAGGGGACCCTGATCGCCGCCACGATTCTTCTTGTCTTCGCCATTTTCGGCAATGCGGTCCTGACCAGCCTTGGCATCGGATTGCCTGCCTTGCGAACCGCTGGCGGTATCCTTCTGTTGCTCATTTCCATCGACATGGTGTTCGCAAGAACATCGGGCGGCACCTCAACCACCGATGACGAAACCGAAGAAGCCGGACACAAGAACGACATTTCCGTTTTCCCCCTGGCAACGCCGCTGATTGCCGGGCCGGGAACCATGGGGGCGGTTATTCTGTTGATGGCCCAGGTCCATGGTGACTGGCACCGGGAAATCGCCGTCGTCGGGGCGATCATCGCCGTTCTTGTTGTCACCCTTATTATGTTGCTAATGGCCGGACGCATCCAGAAAATCCTCGGCGTCACCGGCCTTAACGTCATCACCCGCGTCGTCGGGGTGCTGTTGGCGGCGCTGGCGGTACAATTTATCTTCGACGGCATTGCTTCGAGCGGCCTGTTGGGCTAAACATCCGCCCCATGACTGACACACCCGAAGAAAATGAAGAGGCCCCAGAGGTCAAGGTTGACGATCCTGTCGTCGTCGCCATTCTTGATGCTGTTGCCGGTGGTGCTAATCCGACATTCCAGGATGTCGCCCGCAGCATCGCCAAAGAACGGGCGAAGCCAAAAGACGGCCCCAACCTGTGGCGGCGCTATTTGAACGCTGTTAAGCAACAAGCCGTTCATCTGGCCAAAAACGGACGCATCGAAATCACCCGCAAGGGGGAAGCGGTCGACCCCAAAGATTTCAAGGGCATCGTCAAGATGCGCCTGCCGCAATAAAAAACGACGGCCCCGATTTAGGAACCGCCGTCTTTTAAGCAATTGTCGAAACGATTAGTATTTCAACTTGATCTCAACCCGGCGATTGCCGCGGTTGTTAACGTTGTTGCCGGTATTAACAGCGGTGAAATCTTCACCAAACATCGATGTTTTGACCAGTTTCTTCTTCGTCAAACCACCTTCAACGAGTTTCTTCGCAACGGCCTTGGCACGACGGTCAGAAAGCGCGTTGTTATAAACCTGATCACCGGTGGTATCGGCATGACCTCCAACCTGAACAAGTTTCGGATTGGTGCTCTTGGCCTCTTTAATGGCATTGGCGATTGCAATATTGGCCATATGACCCAGGGCGGAACTGTCATGGTCGAAGTAGATTGTATAGGTTCTGGTTTCCGGCTTCATGGGTTTCGGGGCCGGGGCCGGGGCCGGTTCAGGCGTCGGGGCTGGTATGGCCTTGACCATAATTAAGCCCATCGCTTCTTCAAAATCCGAACGGCATTTGGCAATATCTTCAGGCTGGGTGTTTTCTTCCTGCTCCTGCAACCAGCAATCAAATTTGGCCTGGGCGCGTGCGACATGAGCGGCAAAGAAGCCATTCTTTTCTGTCGCCAGGGCATTGATAACGCTGGAACGAGCAAAACTCATTTCCTTGACGTTGGCGGCAGGGATTTGCCGGTCAGAAATCATCTGTGGTGGAAAATCGGCCCCGCCAGCTGCTTGGCTGGCCCGGTCGGCAAAGAAGGCTGCGTCTTCCCAGTCATCTTCTTTGTCTTCTTCACGGGCGAGCATCAGGTATTCCTTGTGCAAGGCGTCTTTGAAATTATCCCCTGACGTTGCCTGACTCTCTACCATAGCCAAGTCATAATCAAATGCCGCACAGGCCGAAACAAGAGCGGCGACGAATAAAGCTGTCAATAATTGAATTGGTTTTTTCATAGAACTTCCCTCGGGGTTTCATTGATTTTTATAGGCCATGGCGAGCAATCTTTATTGCTCTTCCATGCATTTATTCATTGTGGGGAGAGTTTATAATATTCATTGTGGGGAGAGTTTATAACTTTTTCAATGTAAATGAGAACTATTAGGGTTTTTTACGCCATTCCTTTGCATACTGCTTGCCCCTGCCGATCTGAAACTTGTTCATTTTTTCAATCAGATACTTGCGTGCCCGCACAGGATCATAAATACGATTGACGGCCATGGCCTGTTCACGACCGGGTATCGCCAGGGTGTACCATTTGTAGGCTTCGATATAATCCCGCTCGACGGCCCATCCTTCCTCATACATTGCGCCAAGCACATGTTGGGCGACATGGTGGCCCTGACGAGCGGCTTTTTCGTACCAACTGAAAGCTTCGACATAGTCCTGGGAGACGCCCTGGCCCAGAAAAGACAACTGCCCCATGGCAAACTGTGCTTCCGGCAACCGGCCAAGATTTGCCGCCAACCTGTACCATTCGGCTGCACGCCCCATATTTTGCTTGATGCCTTCACCGGTCTGATAAATCAGTCCCAGTTTATACTGGGCCCCGCTATGTCCCTGCTCAGCGGCCCTGCCGTACCATTTGAATGCCTGGGGAATATCTTTCTCCAACCCCGCACCCAATCGATAGGCTTCACCAAGTTTATATTCAGCATTAACGTCACCGGCCCCTGCACGGGACAGCAAGGTACGGATTTCAACCGGCATCTGAGCACCGGTATACTTATTGACCTGACCGCTAATAAACCAGGAGCCGGCGCCACCTGCGGCGATCAACAAGATAAAAAGAAAGATAAATCGAACCATTGGAAGAGTAGCTTAAAGCATGACAGGGGCGATGGGAATCAACCTTATGGGGCGGTGTCCAGATTATGGTCGTTATCTCCCATCTTGCGCTGATTCCCCTGATAGGGATCAGGCCTGTCGTAACAGACAGGCTTGCCGATTGTCCGGTAACACCAGACCTTGGGCTTCGGATTGGGTTCATTTTCCTGACAGTAGGTACGGCCATTGTTTGTCCGCACAGTCGAGCAATCCTTACCGCTGGCATAGGAAACGATATGGTCGCTGAATGTCTTGCCCGTACTAACGGCGCTTACACCTTCAACAGCACTGATCGGTGAGAACAATGAGGTGCAGGCCCCAAGCGAGAATAAAATGAAAGCGGCAAAAAGTGCGCGCATCGTCCGAATAACTCCTGATACCAATGTGCTAACAGATAGTGCGCCTTTTCGGTTAAAACCGGGTTAACAGAGGCAGCTGATTTTTTTCTTTTAAAACAACTGGTTATCAATTTATTGCCCGTTGCGTGTCAGACAGAACAAATGAACGGACGGGCTTTCCTTGATTGATCGCACAATATTGTCTAATCAAGGGCTCCAATTGGATAAATTTGTCAGGTAATAATACGTCATGGTGTCCCTTGAGACCCCGATTTGCGATTTTGGCTGGAAAGCCCCGGACTTCACCCTTGAGGGGGTGGACGGTAAAACTTATAGCCTTAAGGATGTCTCGGGACCAAACGGTGTCCTGGTCATTTTCATCTGCAACCATTGCCCCTATGTGAAGGCGATCCTGGATCGTCTTGTCCGTGATGCAAAGGAATTGCAGACCTGCGGAATTGGCGTGATTGCCATCATGTCCAACGATCCGACTGACTATCCGGAAGATTCATTTGAAAACATGAAAACCGTCGCCCGGGAAAATGGCTTCACTTTCCCTTACGTCATTGATCCAAGTCAGCAAACCGCCCGCGCCTACGACGCTGTTTGCACACCCGATTTCTTTGGTTTTGATAAGGATATGGGCCTGCAATATCGGGGACGCCTCGATTCATCAAAGAAAGACCCGGGACCAGTGGACGCCCGTCGCGATCTGCTTGAAGCGATGAAACAGGTTATTGAAACCGGTCAAGGACCGGCAGAGCAAATCCCTTCCATGGGTTGCTCGATAAAATGGATTAACGAAAACGAATAAGCGTATTTGCCTTCCTTGTGGCAGGGGGATATTTTGGTCAGTTCAAGCTGACAATCTGAATTTTGGAGAGAAGACGTGGCCGAGCCAATTGAAGAAGGCATATTCCGCGAAATAGACGATGAACTGCGTCAGGAGCAGTTCGCCAAGCTGTGGAAACGTTACGGCAGGATTTTTGTTGTAGGGGCAGTTCTCGTTGTCACCACCGTCGCCGGCTACAAAGCCTGGGAAAGTTACGATATTTCCAATCGGGGCCAGCAGGGTGAGCGCTTTGCAGCATCCCTTCGCCTGGCCCAGGATGGCAATGGAGAAGCAGCCCTTGATGCCTTGAATATCTTCAACAGTGAAGCCGGTGCCGGCTATCAGATGCTTTCCGGATTTAACGCCGCCGCCCTGATGGCCGATCAGGGAGATGATGGCGGCGCCATTGCCGCTTACGACAAACTGGCGGGCGACAGCTCCCTTCAATCAGTCTATCGTGATTTGGCCGTACTTCTTGGCGCCATTTCGCGCCTCAACAATGGCGAAGACAGCGCCGCGTTGACAGACCGTCTGACGCCATTATCGGCGAGTGAAAACCCCTGGCAGCACAGTGCCCGGGAATTGATGGCGGTTGTCGCCCAGCAAGCTGGCGACAAAGCCAAGGCGCGTGAACTGTTTAAGGCGTTATCGGAAGACGCCACGGCGCCCCAGGGCATCCGTCAGCGAGCCGGAGAAATGCTGGCAGCTTTAGCCGAATAAAGGGAACTGAGACATGGCTGTTAAGAAAACCAACATAATGAGCATCAGAACCATAGGCAGCACAGCGATTGTCGCAGGTCTGCTGCTGCTTGGTGGCTGTGAATCCCTGACCGGACCAGGTGGAATTTTTGGTGATGAAGTAAAAATACCACTTCCTGGTGAACGCATTTCTGTTTTGAAACACCGGCGCTCCCTAAATCCAGACCCTGAATTTGCCGAAAAAGAAATTCTTCTTCCAGCCCCCTCGCCCAATACGGATTGGCCCCAGGCTGGCGGTTATGCCAACCACGCCATGCACCATATTGCGATCAGCGATAATCTGGGTTTTGCCTGGTCCGCCGATGTTGGTGATGGCGCAGACGAAGCCATCAGGTTGATCGGATCCCCGATCGTCGCAGGTGGTCGTGCCTATGCTATGGACACGGGTTCAAACGTCAGTGCCTTTGACGCCAAGTCAGGAAAGCAGTTGTGGCGAACGTCCCTGACCCCGGATGAAGAAGATGACGACCATATCAGTGGTGGACTGGCCTACGAGGATGGCAAAATTTACGTCACCACCGGTTTTGCGCAGGTCATTTCACTGGACGCGGGTAGCGGCAAAATATTATGGCGTAAATCCCTGGCTGGCCCCATGCGCACGGCGCCTACGGCGCGGGGTGGACGGGTTTTCGCCATTACGGTCGATAGCCGCATGTACGCCCTGAACGGCGCCACAGGCGAAGAATTATGGACCTTCGCCGGTATATCGAAAATCGCCAGTTTGCTGGGCGGAGCAAGCCCGGCCGTCGATAGTGGTGTCGTCGTTGCCCCGTTTGCTTCGGGCGAACTGGTCGCCCTGAAGGTGGAAAATGGTCGCGTGTTGTGGAGCCAGTCTTTGACCACGACCCGCCGTACGGATGTTGTTTCGGCTCTTTCCCATATTCGGGGCCGCCCCATCATCGACCGTGGCCGGGTTTTCGCCATTTCCCATGGCGGCTTGATGGTTTCCATCGATCTGCGCAGTGGCAGACGCATTTGGGACAAGGAAATCGGTGGCTTGTCCAGCCCCTGGGTCGCCGGGGACTATATCTTCTTATTAACCAATGATGCTGAAATAGCAGCCATTTCCCGTGAAACCGGCTCCGTACACTGGGTCCGGACGTTACCTCAATACGAAGATCCCGAAACCCGGGATTTCCCGATTGTCTGGAACGGTCCGCTGCTTGCCAGCGACAGGCTGATCATCTCAAGCTCCATTGGCGAAGTTTATGCTGTATCACCATATGACGGGCGCATCATGGGCAAGATTGACATGCCATCGGGAATATCCGTACCGCCGATCATTGCCGGGGGCCGCGTCTTCTTTCTTGCTGATAACGCCGACCTGGTTGCTTATCAATAACCTGAACGAACCATGAGTTTCACCGTTGCCATCGTCGGCCGACCCAATGTCGGCAAATCGACCCTTTTTAACCGTCTGGTTGGAAAGCGGTTGGCTATTGTTGATGACACGCCGGGTGTCACGCGTGATCGTCGGCAGGGAGAAGGTGGGATTTCAGGCCTGAAATTCTCCGTAATCGATACGGCAGGTCTCGAAGACGCCATGGATGATTCCCTTGAGGCTCGTATGCGCAACCAGACAACCCTGGCCCTCGAGGAAGCCGACGTCGCCCTGATGCTGATCGACGCCCGCGCCGGGGTGACACCGCTTGACAGTCATTTTGGCAAATGGATACGCCAGCAAGGTGTGCCGCTTATTCTGGTCGCCAACAAGTGCGAAGGAAAAGCCGGAATGCCGGGACTGGCAGAATCTTACGGATTGGGCCTTGGCGAACCACTGGCGTTTTCTGCCGAGCACGGTGAAGGCTTAAGCGAGCTTTACGATGCCTTGCTGCCCTACGCCGGCGAACGCGATAACAGTGGTTTTGAAGAATCCGATGATTACGCCGATGATGATGGTGATGATAGCACCCGCCCTATCAGCCTTGCCATCGTCGGCCGTCCCAACGTCGGCAAATCGACCCTGGTCAACAAACTGCTCGGCGAGGAACGGATGTTGACCGGACCCGAGGCTGGCATCACCCGAGATTCCATTACCACCAAATGGGATTTTCAGGGACGCGAAATAAGACTGGTCGATACCGCGGGCTTGCGTAAAAAAGCGCGGGTTACCGAAAAGGTTGAAAGCCTGTCGACAGGTGATTCCATTCGCAGCATTAAATTCGCTCAGGTCGTGGTGCTGGTGCTCGATAGCGCCGATATGATGGAAAAACAAGATCTGACCATTGCCCGGCGGGTTGTCGAGGAAGGCCGGGTCCTGGTCATCGCCGTCAATAAGTGGGATTTGGTGAAAGACAGTAAAAAGACCCTGGCCAAATTAACTGACCGCTTGCAGACATCGCTGCCACAGGCCCGCGGCATTCCGATTATTACCATGTCGGCGAAAACCGGGCGCGGCATTGACCGCCTGCTGCCCGCCGTCCTGAATATTTACGAACTTTGGAATAAGCGAATCTCGACCGGGGCGTTAAACCGTTGGCTCGATGGTATTCTCGACCACCACCCGCCGCCGCTTTCCAGCGGCAAGCGCATTCGTCTTCGCTACATGACCCAGGCCAAAACCCGCCCCCCCACCTTCGTTGTTTTCGCCAGTAGGCCTACAGGGCTTCCGGAATCATACAATCGTTATTTGGTTAACGCCCTGCGCGAAGACTTCGACCTGCCCGGCATTCCCATCCGCCTGCACACAAAAAAGGGCAAGAACCCGTACGCGGATTGAAGCTGAGGAAAAACGGATTTTCGACATTTCACAATCCCCCTTTCAAGACACCACCGTTCTCTCAGGCGGAAAACGAAGAATAACTGTCGTGCCTTTATCAACCTCGCTTTCAATATTAAGAGTGCCGCCAAACAGTTTCATCAAATTGACGCAAAGATGAAGGCCCAAGCCGGTGCCTTCATGCCTCCTGGAATGCAAGCCATCCGCTTGCTCAAAAGGCTGCAATGCTTTGATTTTACCGGATTCCGACATGCCGATGCCCGTGTCCGAAACGCTGATTACAATACTGTTGTCTTTATCCAACGAGGCTTCGACATCTATCTTCCCGCTATTAGGAGTGAATTTGATGGCATTGGACAGAAGGTTGTTAAAAATCTGGATTAACGCCCTTTCATCACCACGAATAGCCGGAAATTCAGGAGGCACGCAGGTAGATAAAGTTTGATTGGATGTTTCTGCAATTTTTTTCAACTGCCGAAAACTGGTTTGGATCAACTTGAGGATATCCAAAGGCTTTTCTACCAACTCATATTTACCCGCTTCAATTTTTGACAGGTCGAGGATATCGTTGATAAGACTGACAAGAAGTGTCCCGCTGTCATAGATGTCGTTGGCATAACTCTCGTAATGTGGGTCGCCTAGAGACCCGAAGGTTTTCTCCCTCATCATATCGCTAAAACCCAAAATCGCGTTTAGAGGGGTACGAAGGTCATGGCTCATAGATGCCAGGAACTCGGACTTGGCCTGATTGGCTTGCTCGGCCTCAGCCTTGGCGGACGTCAGGTTTTCTTCAATTTGCGCGCGCTCAAGTTCCTGGGCCGTACGTGCCGCAACAAGTTGCAAAATAGACTTAATGCGCTGCGGGTTAGGCAGAGGCTTACGGTCCATAACAGCGATCAGACCAATTGGTTTTCTTTTGGAATCCCAAAGTGGAATGCCGACATAGCTTTCGGCGCCCATGTCTACCAGCAATTTGTCTTTCGGAAACAACTCCTTGATCCGTTCTGGGTAACAACAGAGATTTTTTCCGATGACATTTTCGCAAGGCGTCCACTCAAGGTCATACTCAATATTGCCGGGAAACTTCCCGAGCGCATAGAGCGAAACCGTTCGAGCCACCTTCTCGTTAGCGCTCAGGACATCAACGAAGACAAAATCAACGTCCAGGGTTTTGCCAAGATAAGTAACTAGGCTGTCAAAAAAATTTCCTCCAGACTTTTCCCATCCGCGTTGAGAAATGAAAAATAACGTTTCTTCATTAGCTTTGATTTCAGCGGTGCGATTGGCAACGGCCCGGCGCAAGGTGATGATCCAGGCGATAACCGCCGCACCCGCGACGAAGATTACAAAAATCAATAGTCCAACGGTCCAGATCTGTAGACGTTTATCCGCTTCCCGTTGCGGATCAAAAATGAAGTCGTCTCCAGGCGGAGTTCCAAAGACCACGCCGGCAGTTTTCATAGAGGCGTGAATATTGCGCCATCGCTGGGGATCGTTCTGACCAAGAGGAATTACGGGGAAATGCGTAAGTTGTTTTACGGGATCGATCTGGAAACGATTGAAGGCTTTGAGGTCTGATACCGGAACTTTTCGAGGCAGATCACTTGAGATGCGGTCGGCAATCTCAATGCCATGAGTAAGGGCGTAGCGCCAACCCTTGATGCTGGCCTCGACAAACGCCTTGACCAATTCCGGCTTCTGTTCGATGAGAGAGCGGCGGGTGAAAAGGGTGTCACCATAGAATTCAATCCCGTAAGTTGAAGGTTTGAGGGTGTTGATAATTTGACTTGCCGAGTTTTCAAACCAATGAGTGTCCAGGGTATAACCTACGGCCACGTCCACTTGACCGTCGGTAATATCCTTAAATCCATTTTTAATAATTGTGATGTTTGGAAAATCGCGTTCCGGGTCCAGGCCGACCTTCGCCATCATTACTCTGATCTCGGTTTCCCCAATATTTCCCCGCGAGAACATTCCTAAATTCAGCCCCTTTAGATCAGAAGGTGAATCCAGCTTGGTATTCACCAGTCCATAAACGATGAGAGGACTTTCCTGAAATATGGATGCCAGCACTACAAAGGAAGCATCCGTCTTACTGGAAGAAAGAAGATCGCTTGCAGTAACGCCGAATTCGACCCGACCGGTTGCAACTTCCTCGCTGGCTTTAAGATATTTCCAATCCTTGGTGAATGAAGGCCTAATTTCCACGTCCAGGCCAACGTCGGCATAATAACCCTGCCACTTGGCCGCATAATAACCGGCAAACTGGTACTGGTGGTCCCATCGCAGCTGCAAAGTTACCTTGTCCGCCGCATTGGTTGGTGAGACCAGCAGAACCAAAACGGCAACAATAAGCAGCCACAGCTTTTTCCGGGCGATAGGCAAACCAAACACCCCTCTGCGTTTTTTAAGGATGGTGGTGGAGCGTAGATTTAAGCTCCCCGCGTTTCGGATTAGTTGCATTGACCTGTGTCATTTTAGGTTAATAAAAAAATTGTGCAGATGGCTCCATACGCCGGTCTGAATATTAAACTTCCGCTTTTGGCAAATAGCTGAAGTTCTAGCAACTATTTGATAATGTTCACTTTTTCTACGGTTAACGGAAGTCATTTATGGCTGGCGATTTAGTCCGGAAAGGACCATGAGCAGACCTTTATTGATTTTGTATCCAAATGTGCCCTTGTGACCTAAGTCAATGCGGAAGACGCGGACAAATGTTCCTAATGATCGCACTAGAGTGGCTGAATCCCCTTCATCTTTCAGGCAGGTATAGGTGTCATGACAAGAAAGCGTAAAGAAACGAATGGGAAAGCAGCCCATCCGGCAATCCACTCAGAAGGAGCATCCGAAAAAAGGGCTACGCTTTCTCGCAGAGGCGTAATGCTCGCTCTTGGAGGTGCTGCAATAGCCGGTGGCTTCCTGTTAATCAATTCCTCACCGGCAATGGCCAAGGAAGTCGTCGTCTACAAGAACCCGTCCTGCGGATGTTGCTCTAAATGGGCCGATTATATGCGTGCCGCCGGTTTTTCAGTTGAGGTATATGCCGTCAACAATATGGGTGACATAAAAGAGAAATACGGCACCCCGTGGAAAATGGAATCCTGCCACACGGCCCTGATTGACGGTTATGTCATCGAAGGTCATGTACCGTTGCGCGAGATCAATCGATTGCTAACTGAGCGCCCCAAGGCCATGGGTCTTGCGGTCCCGGGAATGCCCGCAGGTTCGCCGGGTATGGAGGGCCGCTACACAGATACCTACAATGTGATGCTGTTCCAGTCAGACGGCTCGACGGAAGTCTACGCCCAGTACTGATGGCGTTCCCAAGCACACAGAATTACGTCTGTTTCAGGCTCTAAAGCAGACAGTATCTTCAGGAATGCAGATCTTTTCGGGTATCTTGGCCCCCAGATTCAGATGACGCGAAACCGAAGGTGGCGGTTGTATTTTGTCGAGACCTAGCCGCCGCCGCGCTGAAAGGCGCGGTCGAAGGCTGCTATTGTTTTTGTTACGTCGGCCTCGCTGTATCCCTTGAACGTCTGGTTCACTCGGTGGCTTTCCCAGCAAGTATTTCACTGAGTTTCCTAATGTTCTCCATGGGGTGAACAACTGACAAGACACCCGTAACATCATTGCCATTCTCAGATAACGGCCAACGGGCCGTTATCGACATACGTTGAACTCCTGACAAAGAAATGAACTGAACCTCAGAAAAATTTTCTCGTTTTTCAGTCACGACTTTGCGAAAAAGATTATTCAGAATATTCCGCAAACCGGCATGGGGAGTATCTAATAAATTTTTCCCTGTCATTTCATCACCGTCCAAGCCAACCAGCCCGGTCCCAAAAAACCGGATAATGAACTCATCCTTGTCAGTGGAATAGTCAGTGACTGAAGAATAGGGGATCGATCTCAAAGGGATAAAAAGAAGATCAAAATCTCTTCGGGATGGCCCTATATTCCTCCCTTTGGCCTTAACCCATGCTTCATGAACCTGCCTCATTTCAGTCGGCAAGTCGGGAAACTGGAGTGGTGTGGAATGCACTTTACTAGAAGATATGTGTCATCACCTTAAAAGCATATGAGGGAAATGTACCAAAACAACTTACTTCAAATATGATCCACAACATATACGAATGTCTACATTTTGGCTAAAAACAAGCGTTCCCAAGTACACAGAATTACGTCTGTCTCAGGCTCCAAAGCAGGCATTGTCTTCAGGAATGCCGATTTTTTCGGGTTTATTGGACCACGGGTTCAGATGACGCGAAACCGAAGGTGGCGGCTTTATTTTGTCGAGACCTAGCCCCCGCCGCGCTGAAAGGCTCGGTCGAAGGCTGCTATTGTTTTTGTTACGTCGGTCTCGCTATAGCCCTTGAACGTCAGGGTGACGTGGGTAACCGGCAGGACGAACAGGGCGATGCGGCGCTCGCTTTGTTCTGAAATGGAAATTTCCAGACTTTTACCATCGCCTTCCAAGATCACCCGGTCGGCTAGCAGGTCAAATTCGTCCCCCATGACACGCGGGATGTTGCGAAAAAATTCGGCGTGGGAGATCCCCATTTCCTTTTCAATGACGACATCGCTACTCATCTCTTACCCCCCCCCCGCCACTGGTGGCCACACCGCAAGGGCGTCACCATCTTCAAGAACTTTTTCACCGCGTTCGCTGGGGGCGATATAGTGCCCGTTGACGAGGACAAGGTGGCAGTGTTCCAACGGTACGTCATGATCTTTCAGAATACCTTCAAGGGTGATCCCTGAATTGACTTCCACCTCTGCCTCGTTGCGCACCGCGTGATCGGGAAGATGCTTACCAAGTGCTGCATAGAGCTTGAGAGAAATCTTCACGAGCCTTCGCCCCGCGTACAGTCAATATAGGCCTCAATAAAGCGATTGGGATCGGTCATCAGGCGTTCTTTCCACGAGGCCAGATTGACCCGCGTCTGAATCAGCCCGCGGATCACCCCGATACCGTCGGTACGGCCGATCATCAAGGCCCCTACCAGCAGATCGCCATCAAAATTGAGCAGCGTGTAGCGGTAATTTTCCTGGTCCAGCATGGTCGCGCTGTCGCCGCCTTCAGCCCCTTGCCAAAGGCCGAAGGAGCACGAAATTAACCCAAGTGTGTCGAGCACATTCATATTCAGGCTGCCCCGATAGTCAATTTGCTTCCCGGCCATGTTCATGGCGGCGATGCGTCCATGCTCGACGCCTGTGGGCTGCACGGCGTGCACCGACCAGTCGCCTGTCGAAAAATCCGGCCCCTGGGCGACGTCGCCTGCGGCATAGATATTATCGACGCTGGATTTCAGATGGTTATCGACCTTGATACCGGCATCGATCTCGACACCGCTGCCATCAAGAAAATCCGCATTGGGACGAACACCGGTGGCAACCACCACCAGATCAGCATTAATGACGTCGCCATTGTTCACATGGACAGCAAGTTTGCCAGCCGCTTCGCCAACAGAATCGACCCTGGCCGAGGTCAGCACATTGACCCCTTTCTCAATGCACCAGTCCTTTATCATGTTACCGGCGTTCTGGTCCATCATCCGGGGAACCATGCGGTCTTCAGCCTCGACCACCGTCAGGTTGGCCCCGGACAGGGCCAGCGCTTCCATGATGATACAGCCGATGAAACCAGCCCCCATCAACACCACATCCACGCCTTGCCCGGCAATGCCCACAATATTGCGGGCATCTTCCAGGGTCCAGCAATGATGAATATTTGGACGGTCCAGTCCCTTGATCGGCGGCTTGATCGGGTGTGATCCAGTGGCCACCAGCATTTTATCGAAGGCGACAGTTTCGCCGGAATCAAGGGTCAGGGTGTTGTCGTCATGGCTGACGCTCTTCGCCCGGGCCTGAATGTATTTGATGCCAAGGTTTTCAAAATGATTTTCGGCTTTGCGCAGGTAAACCCCTTCTTCGGACACCTTGCCAGTCAGGAAGTAAGGGATCGCCATGCGGCCATACGGCGGGTCTTTTTCCCCGTCAACCAGCACCACCGTGGCGTCAGGGTCGGCGCTGCGCAAGGTTTCGGCTGCGGTGACACCGGAAGGTCCAGCGCCAACAATCACGTATTGCATTTGTACCTACCTCAAAAAAGAATCCCCCACACCCCTTATCCAAGGGTGTGGGGGCGTTCTGTGAGCAACCTCTAAAGGTCGAGGCGGCTGAGAGTCTCGTTGGACGGAACGCCTTCAGGCGTCCACCCACGAAGCTCGTAGTATTCAGGCAACATCTTGCCCAACTCGTTGACCTTGCCTTTCGCCGGGCCAGTCTTGGCCGCGTCTTTAAGCAAGCGTGCGGGTAAGGTGTCGTCGGCTGCGGTGAAGCCCGCGTCCATGTTGAACTTGCGCTCCAGATTCCAGATCCGTTCGCCAACTTCGACCAACGTTTCTGAAGACCATTCGCCATCCAGATCGGCATTAACCATCGGTGCTACGTCATCCAGGGTCAAAGCAAATGACGTAAAGATGCAGATGCCGGCAGCATCAAAGGCAGCCGTCGCATCCTGGAACGCCATCACCAGACCAGCCTTGCCGTCAGAGGTCAGCGGATCGGTCTTTTCGGGGATACCCAGAACTTCAGATGCCACCGTGTAGCTGCGAAGATGGCAGGCACCACGGTTGGATGTGGCGTAGGTCAGGCCCATACCCTGAATACCGCGCGGATCGTAGGCCGGGAACTCCTGGCTTTTGACCGTCATTGAAAGTTCAGGATGGCCGTATTTTTCGCACATACGGCGTGAACCCTGGCCGATTTCCTTGCCAAAGGCTTCACCCAAGCCGGTTTGATCGCAGATCTTGCACAACGCTTCGGCAGAACCGAATTCAAGCGCCAAACCGCCAGTATCGGCATCTGTAATCGCGCCGAGCTTATACAGTTCCATCGCCGCGGCGACGGTCGAACCCAGAGAAATCGGGTCCATGCCGTACTCGTTGCAGATGTAGTTGCAATAGGTTAGGGCTTCAAGATCCTGAACGCCTGTCGCCGCGCCCAATGCCCAGGCGGCTTCATATTCCAGACCACCCTCGTTGCCATGGTATTTCGGTTGGCCCGCGACCGAGAAATGGTTCGGGTCCATCTGCGAACGACGCTGGCACGAGATCGGGCAGCCAAAACAAGCCGCGTTGGAAACCAGGTTTGCCTTGCCATCGCTTTCGCGCGGTTCGGTCATCGCTTCGCCACCGATCTTTGATGCACCATCGAATTGCACATCGCTGGCGTTATGGGTCGGAAGCGCTCCGGTTTCGTTAATGACGTTCATCAGAACCTGGGTACCGTAGGTCGGAAGACCTTCACCGGTGACAGGGTTGTCAGCCAGAATCTGGTTACAGGCACCAGTAGCCTGCATAAAGGCCATCGGATCACCAACCTGGGTGCCCGTCGTACCACGACAGGAAACCGCTTTAAGGTTCTTCGATCCCATTACCGCGCCAACGCCGGAACGGCCAGCGGCACGATCCTTGTCGTTAACAACACCTGCAAACAAAACCTGAGATTCACCGGCCTGACCGATGGAGGCGCAGCGGATGTCGTTATCGCCGCAGGCTTCACGGAGCATGTCTTCGGTGTCCCATACTGACTTACCCCACATCGACGAAGCGTCTTTAAGTTCAGCTTTGTCGTTGTTGATATCCAGATAGACCGGACCAGCCGATTTGCCTTCAAAGATGACCATATCCCAGCCGGCGTTCTTCAATTCAGCGCCAAAAAAGCCGCCGGAATTGGAACACGCGATAGCACCTGTCAACGGTCCCTTGGTGATGACGGTCCAGCGGCCAGACGTTGGCGCAGCGGTGCCGGTCAGCGGGCCGGTAGCAAAGATCAGCTTATTGTCAGCCGACAGAGGATCAACTTTGGGATCGCATTCTTCGACATAATATTTTGTCGCAAGGCCGCGTGAACCAAGATATTTTTTTGCCCACTCCGTATTCAACGGTTCGCTTGCGCACGTCCCGTCCGTCAGGTTCACTCTCAATACATTATTTGTCCAAGCCATTTCTAAAACCTCCCTTGATTGTAGCCAGTATTATTTCTTTGTTTTAACTCGTCGCCTGATTTCCGGCGTCGGTTTTTTCAGCCCAGTGGCGCATCTTGTCCATGCCTGCCTGATCCGCCTCGATAAACGTCAGGGCCGGGGTTGGGCAGACCTTGACGCAGTCAGGATCACCCCCGCACAAATCGCACTTGTCGACTTTCGTGGATTCAGAATTGTAGTTGATGGTGCCGAACGGGCAAGCGATGGTGCAAACCTTGCAGCCAACGCACAGCGTTGCCGATACTTCTTTGGCACCGGTTCCGCCGTTAACCGAAATCGCATCAACAGGACAGGCCTGTAAGCACCAGGCGTCAGCACATTGGGTGCAGACATAGGGCACATTGCGGCCTGTTTCCTTGAAATTGAAAATTTTGATGCGGGATTTGGATGGATTGAAAACCCCCTCATGATGGTAACTACATGCCATCTCGCACTGATGACAACTGGTACATTCACCAGCATCAATGTGGAGGACCTTAACCATACGAAACTCTCCCAGTCGGGTATTAGAACGTGCCCGTTACTTTCGGGCATTATAGCCAACATTTAGCACTCTTTAACACCATCGACGCAACCACAAATTCTGTGATGTTATTCACAGTGCGGAAAAGATTAAAAATGCGAGGGAAAAAAGCGGCTATTTAGGTATAATCAGGACGATATCGACGTCCCTTTATCCATCGGCCTTAATGATCATGACAATAAGAAACGCCCTCCCCGATGATCTTGCCAGCATTCTTGCCCTCAATCAGACGGCCCTGCCCCACGTCAACGCCCTGGACATTGGTGATATGGAGCGCTTTCTTGAGCAGGCCGCCTATTTCAAGGTCATTGGCGATCTTGACGGTTTCCTGATCGGACTTAAGCCAGGACTTGATTATGGCAGCGACAATTATCGCTGGTTCTCTGACGCTTTTGACGATTTTTATTATATAGACCGCATCATTATTTCCGAAAGTGCCCGTGGTCAGGGGCTGGGCAGCCTTCTTTACAAGGACATTATCGAAAGTGCCCGCAGCCACACGCCGCGCCTGACCTGTGAAGTCAATACCCGGCCTGCGAACCCGCAATCGATGACTTTCCACCAGCGCTTTGGCTTTACCCCCGTCGGCACCCAGCAAACCGAAGGCGGAACCAAGGAAGTGACCCTGTTGTCACTTGAACTCATAAAATGATCATCAATTTACAATGCTAAAATCCAGAAATTACTCTCTTTAATATATCTATCGTACATTGAATTCTACACTAACTAGTATATGATCATGAGAATATGATACATATACCAACGCGTCTGATTGTACTTGCTAGGGTAATGCTCCCAATTTTTAGCGGTACAAATGAGTAGAATTTTCTCGTAATGTTTTTTGAGGAGATTCAACATGAAACAATCACGTTATTCTGACAGCCAGATCATCGCTATTTTGAAGCAGGCTGAGGCCGGTTCAA